>JBKPEX010000287.1:0-2439 GCA_046728625.1 Thermoproteota archaeon | reverse complement strand
ATTGAAAGTAATTCTTTAATTCTAAAGAAAGAACAATTTGATCTTAACAAAGCCATACTACATGTAATTACAGATTATAAAAATCAAATTAAAAATACGGATAAAATAAAGATCATACTAATATCCAAAGGTGACTTCTTTGTTTATGCAGATCAAATAAGAATAACTCAAGTAATTTCTAATCTATTAAATAATGCTATTAAATCTACTAAATATGATGGAAGTATATATATTAAATTAGAAAAGGAGGCAGAAAAAAAAGCAAAATGAGACAACGATCATATTGTTGTGAGCATAAAGGATTATGGCGGAGGCATACATTCGGATATTAAACCATATCTGTTCTCTAAGTTTACTACGAAATCGGATCAAGGAACAGGATTAGGTTTGTTTATTTCCAAAAATATTGTAGAAGCTCATGGAGGAAAGATATGGGCAGAAAATAATGCTATTGCAGAAAAAGGAGCCACATTTTACTTTACTTTACCTCGTGTAGAGCAACATAATTTATACACATACTGAAATTAAATGGTATTCAATCAGAGTATATAATATATATGAACATTGATTGCATTTAATATTGAATAGAGTAGGAGAGTATTTTACTAATTTCTTTAAAGATTGAATTCTATTTCTGCACTTCTATACTGGAAATATTTTAATTTTTGATCAACATCTGCATAAGCGCTTTTTGAACATGTAGTCTATTCTCTGCTTCGGTCCATACAACCGATGCTTTTCCGTCTATCACTTCTGAAGTTACTTCCTGACCGCGTCTAGCAGGAAGACAGTGCATAAATATAGCATCCTTTTTTGTCAGCTTCATAAGGTCAGAGGTTACCTGATATTTAGGAAGAAAAGCTTTTTGCCGGCTAGCTTTTTCTTCATCTTTTCCGATCGAAATGAATGTATCCGTTACTATAACATCGGCATCTTTAGCAGCCATAATAGGATCTTCTGTTATGAGTACCTCAGCTCCAGTTTTTTTTCCTTCCTCCTTTGCTAATCTTGTTATTTCCTCCAATGGTTCGTAACCTCTCGGACAGGCTACTGTTATATTTATGCCAGTCTTTCCACAACCTAGCAGCAAGTCATTACACACATTATTTCCATCACCAATCCATACTAAGCTTAAACCTTTTAGTTTCCTCTTGTACTCTTGAATAGTTAGAAGATCGGCAAGTATCTGGCATGGATGGAAAGTATCTGAAAGTCCATTTATAACGGGAACTGAAGCGAATTTTGCTAATCTTTGAAGATCAGCATGATCATAAACTCGTGCAATAATACAATCTAGATATAATGATAATGTTCGTGCAGTATCATCTATTGATTCACCGCGAGATAATTGTATATCTTTAGCATCTAGGTATACAGTATTCCCTCCTAACTGAAATATTCCAGCCTCGAAGCTTACTCTGGTCCTAGTTGAAGGTTTCTGAAAGAGTAGTCCAACAACTTTACCTTTTAATAAGGTCCTTGATCTTCCATTGCTGCTATTGTTAAGATTCTTTAATTCTGTTTTTAAATTACGGGATAATTTTAAGATTAAATAGATTTCTTCTTGACTTATATCTTTAATGCTAAGAATATCTTTTTTATTTAAGAAGGTCTTCAATGTCTTCATCTGTAAGATAAATTTTTTCATCTTTCTTTTCGCCATCCTTCCTTTCGGAGACGTCTCTTTCTGTTGCTTCATTTCCCTTTTTACCTTCCTTCAAGTAAAGAGATCCTGGTACCGAGGATGAATCTATACTATCGTTCTTTTTCCTACTATTATTTTCATTAGCATCATCATTGCTTTGTACTTCATTAGTTTCATCCCCATCAATCTGATCTTGAATTGACTTTTCGCCTTTTTTCTTTCTATGAAACCATCCACTAAAACGACTTTTCGCCTTCTCATTTATTGAGGAATTTATTTCTATTTTTTTTGTTGCTTCGTCATTTGTAGCTTTTGGCAATGGAGGCCTATCTTGCTCTGAACCTTCTTTTCCTTCATAAACATCCCTGCTACTATTTTTTCTATTTTCACTTCCCATGCCTGGTGCATCAGACATTTCATTTGTAGTTATTGTACTAGTAGTAGTAGGATTGGATTCATTTCTGTAATCAGATGACATAGGCATTTCAGGGTTAGATTTTTTACTAATAATTGGTTCGTATACTTCTTTTGCATTTGAGGTAATATTGTCCAAATTTTTGATTTCGGCTACTATCGAATTAGCAGTATTGCCAAATAAGGATTCAAGGAATTTCTCTGAATCAAACGGGATTAGATCGTCATAGTTTTGTCCCATTCCTAGGTATACAATCGGCTTTGAGGTGATATGAACTATCGAAAGAGCAGCACCACCCTTTACATCAGCATCAGTTTTAGTCAAAATAGCTCCGTCAAAGTTGGTATATTGAAAGAACTCCCTCGCTTGGTTTATAGTA
>JBKPEX010000383.1:0-1717 GCA_046728625.1 Thermoproteota archaeon | reverse complement strand
CCATCTTCTACAAAAGAAAAACAATCTGCAATAAAACTGCCATTGCTAGTCTATTTTTCTATATCAATAGGAGTAGCTTTACAGATTAGTGGTTCTAATTGGGATATCGTTTGGCATGGTATTAAAAACGTAGAATCTTTTTTTACCCCACCCCATTCCGTAATTTATTCTGGCGTAGCGCTAACCATAGGCAGTGTGATAATTGGAACTGTGCAAACAGCCATTATCTCCAAGCGGCAACAAAAACAAATCAGATCTATGGGAAGTGTATTATTCACGCAATTGTCATTGCCTTTGGCGCTAAAACTTGCCCTTTTAGGAAGCATTTTGCAAGTAACTGCCGGTCCGTTTGATTTCTGGTGGCATACTAAATTTGGATTTGATGGACTATTGAGTCCTCCTCATTCCGTTCTTGCCGCCGGTATGCTTATGGCAGCACTGGGCGGATTGATTGGTGTCCATTATAGTTGGAACAATAATAATAAGAATAATAATAGCGCAAGGTCCATATTATTGTCGTTATTTTTATTGTTAATTCGTGCTGTAGCATTTGGAGTATTTTTAATGGTTGTTGTTGGGATGGTATTATTATTTACTCTTCCCTTTTCTAAAGGCCAGCATTATGACTTCAATCCTAATCCGATTGCCGCTATAATTTCTGCATCTATCCTTATTCCATTTCTTATGGGGCTATGCCTATTCATAGCATCAAAGATTTCTCATTCCTTTTACTCTAGGAATCCATTTATTCTTACTTCAATAATTGCTGTAGTCATGCTAATACAATCAACTACTACTATCACCTCAAATTCATATTTTGCAAAGCTTTTTCCTTATTATCTTTTAAATTTGTTGCCAGCAATGGCTGCTGATATAGTGTTACTGAAGTATAGTCGGAAGGAAAACAAGGAAGAAAGAATACCACTATGGTCTCAGATATCATCTACATCTACTCGTTCGAAATCAAATAATTTGGTTACTAACTCAGTAAAAAGGTGCATCATCGCATCTATTACAATCTCATTGTTCTTTAATACACTTTTCTTTCCTTGGACTATCGATGTCTATGGTGGCTATTTTAAACCTCCTAATACTATAAGAACCGAGGAATTTTTCAGCTATCTATTAATTCCACTAATCATTCCAATAGTAGTTCCAGTGTCTATAATTGCATCACTATTAGGTGGATATTTAGGAAGTAGATTACTTAACGATAGGGTCTTAAAAATTATTTCATAGGAATAAAAGCGACAGAAGAGTCGTAGAGACAATTGTATTTAAAATTAGGATTATATACCGAATTCGATTGGTATTGAATCAAGTATCTTCATACTTGTTGTCTTAATGATATGATCGGGGTAAAAAAACAAGACCAAAGGTAGACTATGAAAGAATTTGGCGAGATTGGTTTAATAGACATCTTTTTATTATCTATAGATTATTAAGCAACATTCCTCTATGCAAGTTAGAAAGGCCACGCGTGGTATGCAGCAGAGAACGTATTTTATAATTATGGCGTATATTTTTGCATTCATAACTACTGCATTTATTATAAGTACTCTAATTTCTCACGCTCAAGCCCAAATTGTCACAACTAATAAAAAAACTAACAGCAACAGCACTATTCAAATAGAAACCTATCAAACATACTCTAAACCATTTGGTCTAACATATGGCGAATGGACTGCGAAATGGTGGCAGTGGGCGTATTCTATAC
>JBKPEX010000389.1:0-5933 GCA_046728625.1 Thermoproteota archaeon | reverse complement strand
GTGCCAAACTAGATTATTCTAAAGTAGGAGAAGCAAATGTTGTAAAGAAAATGATAGAAGTTAATGCAGATGCAGGAGGAGAAGGAAGTAGTGCAGGTTTTATTATGCCTAAATTTAATATGTGTAGAGACGGATTTTTGGCCAGCGCAACTATATCTTCATTGAACAGAAAGGTGGTGGAGGACTGTCTCCAGTTCGCTTCTCAATATGTTCAAATTAGATCAAAAATCGTTGTCGATTCCTCTCTTCATATGAAACTGATTGATAAGTTATATGAGAATTTTAAGAAAGAATCCTCTGAAATGTTATCTATTGATGGTCTCAAACTAGTGATGGATGAATCATGGGCCCTTATAAGACCTTCAAACACAGAACACGCTATCAGAATATCTGTTGAATCAAAAAAAGATGGCATACAATCACTGTACAAAAAAATAAGCGAAAAGGTTCAACTAGCCTATGAGCAAATTAAATGAAAAACAAATTATCGATATATTTATATCTAGGCTAGGAACGAATAACGGAACAACGTTCGCTAGAGATGACGTAGCAGTAATTCAACGACCAAAAGAAACAATGAAGGGTAATCTCACTAATATTATTCTGACATGCGATATGCTCGTGGAAAGTACCGATGTGCCTAAGGGAGCAATGCGACCTTGGCAGATTGCAAGAAAGAGCCTCATTGCATGCGTCAGTGACTTGTCATCAAAAGGTATCTTGCCTTCTGTATCTTTAATTTCGATAGGTCTACCAAAAAAATATTCTAAAAGCGAAATCGAAAATCTGGCATATGGATTTCAAATGGCATCAAAAGAGTTTGGATTTAAGATTGTAGGTGGGGATACTAATGAATCACAAGAACTAGTAATTGATTGTAGTATGATCGGTTTCGGGTCTAGCAATATATACATCCCCAAACGGAATGGTGCAAAACCAGGAGATCTTATCGTGGTTTCAGGAGAATTCGGATATTCTCCATCTGGATTAAAAATACTGGGTAAGGATGCAAAAGCACAAGATAGAAAATTTAAAGAAAAGGCTATTCTATCTGTAATCATTCCTAAATCTCCACAGAAATTTGGAACCGTACTTGCAAGACATTTTTCATCAGCGATGGATTGTAGTGATGGTCTAGCAATTACTCTTTATGAGTTAGCACGGCAGAGTAAAGTTAACTTTTTAATAGATAATATACCACTAGCCCAGGGTGTAAAGAAATTTGCTAAAAATAACTATCTGGATATTAAAGAACTAATTTTTCATGGAGGAGAAGAATATGAAATAGTCGGCACCTTTCCTCAATCAAGGTTAGATAAAATAAGATCTATAGCTAACAAATCAAAACTGAAACTGCTTATAATTGGCAGAGTACAGAAAGGACGGGGTAAAGTTTTTGTCAAAAATGAGATGGGTGGTAACTATTCAGTGCTTGAAGAACGTGGATACGTTCACTTTAGCCAATAACTGAGAAGGTTTTTAACTGTCGTAATGAATACAAGCAGCATTTATGTCTACTGAAGCACAGGATATTACTCAGTTTAAATGGGGAGTAGCTCATATATTTAGTAGTTATAACAACACTCTAGTTCATATTACAGATATCAGTGGGGCAGAAACAATCTCTTTCAGCTCTGGCGGAAGGCATGTTACTGCAGACAGGTATGAATCCTCTCCCTACGCTGCGATGAAGTCTGCAGTTGCAGCTGCTGATACTGCGAAAACTAAAGGAATCAATGCTCTTCATATACGTGTAAGAGCAGTAGGTGGCGTGGGTCCTAGGATCCCAGGCCCAGGAGCTCAGGCAGCAATCAGAGCCCTAGCAAGGGCAGGTTTTAAAATTGGAAGAATAGATGATGTCACTCCAATTCCACATGATACTACACGGAAGCCTGGAGGACGAAGAGGAAGGAGAGTATAATATACATCGATCTAGGTATATTCTTTCACATATCTTCATTTTCTTGTTTTAGTTTATCCGAGAATGAAACCATCTTACCGTGATCTTCAATTTTGATACTTGTATTAATTCTTATATTTATGCCAATGGATCGGAATAATGCTAGTAATTCTCCTCCAGATATTCTCTGATTAATTTCGCCTGCATTAATTAATTCTGCTATTCTATCAATTATCATCCTTGTTTGCGTAGGAAATTGAGACTCAGCAAGATTGAGGACTTCTTCTCCTCTGTCGTACAAATAGCTTGTTATAATTTCTCTGCTCGTCTTTGGCTGATGCTGCTGTTTTTCTACTTTTTTTGCCTTCTCTAATGCAGCAGCTTGTTCACGCATCTCCTTCAACTTTCGAGCCTTAATAATCTCAATATCTGGGTCGTCTTGCTCCTGCGGCATATTATCCTTTTATCACTCCAATTGGAACTAACCTTGCTACTTTAGTGGCAATTCCAAGCGAATTAGATACATTGGCAACTGCATCTACATCTTTATATGCGTTGGGAGTTTCTTCTATTACTCCTGCTTTTGTCAATGCCTTTATATAAATGCCTTTTGATTCTAATGCACTTCTGACATCTTCTAGTGTATAAGCCCTCTTTGCGGCTGATCTCGACATTGTCCTTCCTGCACCATGAGCAGTTGAACCAAAACTCAAGTCAAGAGATTTTTTGTTACCTAAAAGAAGCCAGCTCGCAGTGCCCATCGAACCTGGTATGATTACTGGTTGTCCGATAATTCGATATTTAGTCGGAATTTGATCCATGCCTGCGGGGAATGCTCTTGTGGCTCCTTTCCTATGGATAACTAAATTCTGAATACCCTCCCCATTAACTTTGTGTCGTTCTACTTTTGCAATGTTATGGGATACATCGTAAACAAGTTTCATATCAAGCTGTCGTTCACTCATTTCAAATACTTTTTCAAAGCTCTTTCTTATCCAATGTGTTATCATCTGTCTGTTCGACCATGCAAAATTTAAAGCACAATACATTGCTTTACGATAACTTTCACCCTCTGATGAATTATTTGGAACACAGGCAAGTTCCCTGTCAGAAAGTTCCATACCATACTTTCTCAATGTGATCTCGGAAATGCGCAAATAGTCACTACAGACCTGATGCCCAAAGCCTCTTGAACCGCAGTGGATTAATATTACTATCTGATCCTTATGATTAATGTCCATAGCTTTGGCGGCTCTTTCATCAAGGATTTTATCGACCTTTTGTACCTCTACAAAATGGTTGCCTGAGCCTAGGCTCCCTATTTGAGAAGCCCCGCGCTTTCGTGCAGTATCTGAAACACTAGAAGGGTCGGCACCACTCATCTTTCCACCTTCTTCACATACTTCTGCATCCTCCTCCCATCCATATCCCTCACTAATAGTTTTTTCTGCACCTTCTATAAGGTATTCATCGAGTTGAGACCTTGTTAGTTTAAACGCTCCTTCACTTCCAAGACCAGATGGAATTGCTCTGAAGAGTTCATTTATAAGATCTTTCAACTTTGGTTTTAGATCCTTTTCAGTCAAGTTAGTCTTGATTAACCTAACACCGCAATTAATGTCGTACCCGACTCCACCGGGACTAATGACACCTTCTTCCAAATCGGTAGCGGCTACTCCACCTACTGGAAATCCATATCCTTCATGCCCGTCTGGAAGAACTACTACATGTTTTTTTACTCCTGGTAACGTGGAAACATTTACTGCCTGATCGATAGTTCTGTCCATAATCATCTTTGAAATTAGATTATCGTCAGCATAAATTGTGACTGGCACATTCATCTTCTTGGCTTCATCTTTTTCTATCTGGAATTGAAAGTCACTTATTTTCTTAACTCGATAATTCCCACTCCTTGTCAATAGTTCGCTCATTATATTGTAAATTCAATTTGATGTCATTATAAGTCTTGCTCGATATCTATATATACATATATTATAGTAAGGCAGAATAATTACATAATTCTCCTATAATTAATGGGCACATATTTTAACAAATATTATCAACAAAATTTATTTTCCTACGATCGTACATAATTGCAGTAAGGATGACTATTTTACCTATTGACTCATGTCGTTATGGAGGAGAAGAAATTAAGAAGATTTTCGACGAAAAAAAGAGGTTACAATATCAATTAGATTTCGAAGCAGCAGTAGTAAAGGCGCAGGCTCAACTCAAGATAATACCATCAGTTGCTTCCAAGGAAATTGTGAAGGCGATAAAATCAGGCAAAGTTACGCTAGAACGGGTTAAAGAATTAGAGTCAATTAGTGAACATGATACGGCCGCTGTAGTTGAAGCTGTAAGTGAATTGTGTTCGCAAAAATCAAAGCCATGGATTCACTATGGTTTGACTAGTAACGATGTTCTAGATACTAGCACTTCTATGCAGATGAGAGATGTTTTGCTTATCCTAGAGCCCAAAATTTTGAGACTGGCTACACTATTGATAAAGAAGGCAATAAGATATAAAACACAGCCAGCTGTTGGCAGAACACACGGTCAGCATGCAAGTATTATCGCTTTTGGATTGAAATTCGCAGTATGGGCTGCGGAAATGATAAAACATCTCGAAAGGATTGAAGAGGCTAAAAAGCGTTTTCTTCTTTGCAAAACTCTTGGCGTAGTTGGAACAGGTTCCTTAATGGGACACGAAGCATTGAAAGTACAGAAACTAGTAGCAAGAGACCTAGATCTATATGTAATTGATGCTGCTACACAGGTTATCCCGAGGGAGCGCTATGCCGAGATGCAATTTTTGATTGCGCTCGTTGCCTCTACTGTAGATAAAATTGCAATAGAAATTAGAAATTTACAAAGAACAGAAATTGGTGAAGTTGCAGAACCATTTAGAAAAGGCCAGATGGGAAGCAGTGCAGTGCCAGTTAAACGTAACCCAATCAAAAGCGAGAGAATATCTTCTCTTGCAAAAATACTACGATCTTTGGTGAATGTAGCAATGGAGAATATCGCTTTATGGCATGAGAGAGACCTATCAAATTCAGCAAATGAGCGATTTACCCTTCCTATGGCGGTAATTCTCTTGGATGAAGTGCTAAACTCAATGGTAAAAGTTATCTCTGGACTAAAAGTCAACACAGAAAGAATTACCTCCAACTTGGATCTGACAAAAGGTCAGATATATGCAGAATTTGTTCTTGAAGCATTAATAAAAAAGGGAGTTTCTAGATTTGAAGCATACAGAGACATTCAAAAAACAGCATTTAAAGCACTAGATAGTGGAGAGCATTTCTTCGATGCATTAAACAAATACTCCCTTCTAGCAAAGAATTTATCTGCATCAGACTTGAAAGGCATATTTAACCCAAAAAATCATCTTTCGTCATCGGCACATATTATCGATAATGTAGCAGAGATGGTGAAAAAATGTGCATAGAAAGGTTTTTGGATCAATCTGATTAAACAAAACAATTGTGAGACAGAAAGGATTGCTGAACTCTGCTGATTTGATGTATTCTTATAAAGTAGAACTAATAAATATCAAAAATTAGATACTTTCTTAAAATTCTTATGAATTAATGAGCCATATTGTAGGGCCTTTTTAGGTTTCATCGCGGATTCTCTAGGAACACCTATTAAAAGAGCAACTTCTCTCAGGATATGTTTTCTGATTAAATCATTTGATCCCTTAATTTTTTGATCTATAGGGATATCTTTGGCAAAGGAAATGAATTTTTGTGATAGAAATGGCTGCCTGGTAGTCACCATGAATTCTTTTGTTATCTTTTCTATCTCTTTAGTAAGTAAAAGTTCATTAGAGATTTTTTCATCCATTAATTTCAATAGATGTGTTCTACCCTGTTCGTATATCATTCTATATTGATTGTAGCCACAAAACAGCTCGTCACAACCATTAGCAGTTAAGATTACACGAAGGTCGTTTTCCTTTGCGAGTTTCGCAATGTAGAAAAATGCGATACAATTTTCAATATGTGAGATATTTTTGCAGCGTATC
>JBKPEX010000249.1:0-2052 GCA_046728625.1 Thermoproteota archaeon | reverse complement strand
TTATTATGTCATTTTTTATCAGAGTGCGTATCGTTCAAAGGTCGTAAGGGTTAAGATTAAACATTTTTATCCTGTATAGAAAAGTAGCAGTGACTATCTATGCATAAGGTGGTACAGGATATAATGACAAGAGATGTAGTAACTATTAATGAATCAGAAACAACTCTGCAGGCCGCCATAATTATGTCAGAAAAAGGGATTAGTTCTCTAATAGTTATCAGGGACAGCAAGCCAGTAGGAATTATAACTGAACGAGACTTCGTTAAAAAAATTTGTGCAAAAAAAATTGATGTGTCGGTAGTAAAGGTAAATGAAATAATGTCCAAAATTCAAACGTTTGCTGATCCAGAAACTCCCATAGATGTAGCTGTACAGAGAATGATAAATCATAGAATCAGGAGGCTCCCAGTCCTGTCAAACGAGAAAATCGTAGGAATAGTAACTGTAACAGATTTAGCAAAGCATTTACGAACCGCATTGCTAATCGAGGGCTCATATGACGAAAATTCCCATGTCAATTCATAGTTCTGATGAAAGAGGGGCCGATATATAATGGCACGTCGTGTGCATAATACTAGCCGGATTTTTATGTGCATTAAACTTGGTCAATGACTGATATTTGCTTCCTCGGTGAGCCAAATCTGTCTCTTGACAAATCAAACTATATGGGAGCTTAGTTATGGTTCAAACATTAGACTCTATAGTACAATCACTTACTATGGGATTGAAAATTCGTAACTCATCGCAGACTTTTTTAACAAGCTCTACGGCATCATCTGGAGTTTTTGCGTTGACTATGAACTTCAATGTTTTTGCGCTCCTGACTGATATCACATTTGAATATCCATGCTTCAATATCAGGTCATGAAGGATGGTTTCTCCTTCGGGGTCATTTATAAACTCTTTATTTTCTATAGTTGCTATTACAGCAAACGTCGAAGAGCCCGGTTTCTTTTGCAACCTATTCGCTACAATAGTGGATCATTTGACATTTAAACCGACCGCAAGTAGAGGTCCGCTGAAATATTAATTAGGTTCTAATTAGGAATACTTTTTCATGAACACTTAGAAAGAGGTCATGTAGCTCAGCCTGGTTAGAGCGAAGGTTTTGTAAACCTTAGGTCGTGGGTCCGAATCCCACCATGACCTCTGGATCCATTCTGTTAAAACTCGGTACTGTATGCACCAGCAGATACGCATAATTACAGACATCAAGCTCGAGATGCGCTTTAGTTAGGACGCATTTATATGTAAAGTATTCAATAGAGTAAGAATTTTCGAATACGTTTTATTTCCGATAAGCAAAACCAAACTATATTGAGGCTGATTCATAGAGGAAAGGTAAAGGACATCTATGAGCTGACGGATGACAACACATTACTTTTCCATTTTTCTGATAGAATTTCCGCCTTTGATATTCAAATGAATAGGGATATCCCCAATAAAGGAGAGGTTCTTTGCAGATTCGCGAAATTTTGGTTTGAAAACTTGGCTGCGCCAAATCATATGCTAGGGATTCGATCTAAAAAGGATATGCTTGTTAAAAAACTGAAGATGATCCCTATAGAGTGTGTTGTCAGGGGATATTTCTACGGGAGTTTAATAGATCGATATAAAAATGGAGATGAGAGCGTCAGTCTTCCCTCTTCTTTCACCCCTATCCTAGCCACACAATTGCCAGAGCCTTTATTTGATCCCACAACGAAGTCGGAAAAGCACGATATTCCTATTGGTAAGGAAAAAATACTGTCCTTAGGATTATTAAATGTAAATGAATATTATTACATAAAGGAAAAGGCCTTGTCGCTCTACAAATCTATGAAGGATATTGCATCAGCTGCCGATTTTATTCTGGCTGATGTAAAATTCGAGTTTGGTAGAGACACTAATTCCAATATCTTACTTGCTGACTCGTTGGGTCCAGACGAATATCGGCTTTGGCTAAAATCGAATTATCAAGCTGGAAAACTCCAAGAGAGCTATGACAAGCAAGTACTCAGGGATTGGCTTACTGAAACAGGATTCAAGAAAATCGTGGACCGCTATGCAATG
>JBKPEX010000015.1:0-1384 GCA_046728625.1 Thermoproteota archaeon | reverse complement strand
TGGCCGGGACGGCGGGAACTACAAGAGATTCCAGAGAGAAATCATAAGCAATCAAGAGTTGGGGAAAAAGCTAATAATATTACCAAACAAATTAAGAAGAATAATAATAAACCATTAGCTCATCATATAGATATAAAAGGTTCGCTGACATTAGCTGCTACGGTAACTCTATTCTTACTAACATTGACTTTTATTGAAACATCAGGTAGCAGTAACACGGACGTTTCAAATGCAAATGTATTCCCTGATAACCATGCAAATAAACCTTCATTTCAGCCCCTATTACTTTCGCTTGTCGGAGGAGCTATTATATCTTTAATACTGTTTATTATCATTGAGAGACGATCTCAAAATCCGTTAGTAGACTTCAAGTTGATGCTTAACAAATCAATTCTTCCTGCCAACTTAATTATAATGATAGTCGGATTATCCATGTTCATGGTTTTTCAAACAATACCAATATTGGTACGAAACCCCGAGCCGATAGGATTTAGTGAGGACGCCATAACTACGGGTAAAGTACAATTACCGTTTGCAATAATACTATTAATTTTTGGTCCAACATCTGGTTTTATTATATCAAAGCTGGGTTCATTGAAACCTTTGATAGCGGGCACAATAATTACAACCCTTGGCTTCTTTAGTTTGCTATTGTTCCATTCCACAGAAGTATTGATTTCAATAAATCTTGCTGTTCTTTCTACTGGTCTATCATTAACTAGCGTGGGGGCAATGAATGTGCTTATATTATCTACTCCAAGACAATTCAGCGGTGTATCATTAGGAATGAGTACCCTTATGAGAATAGTAGGCAGTTCAATAGGTCCAGCCTTGGCGGGAATGTATATGGAGACGCACCAGTCATTGCTGAATATTCATGGAGTGGCAGAATATTTTCCGTCATCAGGTTCGTTTAACCTTATATTCCTTAGTGCGTCAATTCTCTCGGTTGCCTCGATAGCATTAGCAATAATCTTAAGACGGAGGGTAATAAAAATGGCGATACCAAATCTGGCTTAAATAAATTAACCGGTATCTCCGAAAAAATAGGGCTCTACAGAAACTTTTGCAGACGTCATCTATTCAATACAGAGTTCGAACGCTCCTTATGACTATCGTGTAATTGATTATGTCTGATACATAACGATGGAATCCATAGACTAGCCTGCATGATGATATAGTAAGGGATATTATTTTTTATTCTCCTTAACCGACAGTATCTTTCTACTAATCCTTTTTGTTAGTTAATTAGCATTTTTTGGAGCACATTATTTTGGATGATTGTTTGGATGTAATTTATGGTCATAAATATGTCACTTTATGAATTCTGAATTTCTTATTAACCTTGTAAGTTACTATTAACATATAAAAATGAGTACAGACG
>JBKPEX010000271.1:0-1797 GCA_046728625.1 Thermoproteota archaeon | reverse complement strand
GGTACTGGAGAGATTTGATCTAACTTGTTAACAAGACTCTGGAAAAGATCAAATTCTTCTTGTTTTAGTTTGTTCATATAGGAATCAAAGAGGCTGGTACTTGGCATATGGTGTCCATCAAAGAAGATGCAGAAAACGTGAAAGCAATTACCGTAAAGGAAGAGGTAAATTTACAATCGTCGAAGATAAAAACAGGTTCTGTTACCTTATCGGCTGATCTATTGCATTTTGTGTAGTAAAAATGGTATCGCCAAACGATAACTTAACGGGAACCAAAAAACAGAAAATATAAAGATAAGAAGATAGATGCATCCGACGTCTTTTATTGTAGAATAATATGTAACCAGAATCTAAGATGACAGATAACGATAATTCTATACGTACCATGGGGAGCCCATCTTCCATTGTAAAAAAACACGTCTTTCCAATGCTGTTAAATATCTTGTAGCATTATATGAAAACAATAATGAATAGTGATAAAGATACAGGACAAAAATCAGATGAATCCACTAGCAATATCGCCGCATCGTTTACATTTGAAAAATGCGGACAAAACTTTCAGTTCGCGTCAAGAACTTAAAGAACACGTTCGCCAATTATATTAAAATGTCATCGGAAAAAGATGAAGAAAATCAAAACAAAACTAAAGAGGATGAAGGCCTGAAGAGAAAGCAGAAGGAAAAGCAGGAAGACGAGGAGCTGGAATCCCTAGAGGTAGAATCCACGGGAGGAGGAATGGGCGCTGGAGGGGGCGGCTGAATCACTCGAATTTTTTGGTTATTAATAGTTTAGAATCGCGATCTGTTATAACAAGATTTTATCATATGAGATCAAACATCAAAGAACAGGTATTAGTCACGTCAGAAGTTGTTCGGATAAATAGTATTATTTTTCTTGTCATCATCACAGTCATGCTAGAGAATTATTCATCGAGGCTTCGCAGGTGAATCAATAATTGTACTTCTAAATCTAAATACCAAATATTGACTATAAATATTCTTCCAACGTTTAATTGGCTAAAAATAAGTACATTCATTCTATTCATTTATTTACTTTGTCCATGTAGTCTGTAATTCTTCTATCCAATATATTGTAGTACGTATCGCTTATTGTACCTTTCTTGAACAATTGTGTGATCTCTCGTCTGGTTCCATCAAGATGAGTTAGGCATAGCTGCTTATCCATTACGCGTAATCTATCGAATATATTATCTATTTTAGTCATGTATCTGCTCAAGTATGATCGTTGTCTTCTTCTAAACAACCACCCTGCCATTATAGACAACACCGATATAGTTCCCAAGATTATAGCCAAGTATTGGTCAAATGAAAGAGCCTCTCTAAAATTGGCAGTCAGAGTTCCGTATTGGGTTAGTTTAAGACTTATAGGATTGTTATCACTGTATATAAAATTAGACCAAGAGCCGAATTTGAAGCCATGTTCAGGATTGGCGTAGCAAAGTAGGTTCGTTCCGTTACTAAGCATTGTATAGTTGTTTGTTGGAATCTGACGATTGTTACAATCTATAGTACCCGAGTTAGGGGGATCGACATTAAAAATCATTTTTACCACTACGCTATCTTTGTTTCCATCTATTACTGAAACTGTGTCTGAACCTGTGTTCGTGACATAAACTGTATTATCTACAGTATTGATTGCTACTAAACTAGCAATCAGTGGAAACTTTACCAAAATAGGCATACTTAAAACAGGATCTCCAATCTTGTAAGAACCGCGCAGACTTGGATTTACAGTTATATTTTTAATTATCTTGTTATCTTTTCCATCTATTACTGA
>JBKPEX010000245.1:0-1152 GCA_046728625.1 Thermoproteota archaeon | reverse complement strand
GATATGCTGGCACCACAAGGTTTTGGAGAAATAAGTACAGGAAGGGTTGAGAGAGGATGACCTCTCCAAAATCATAGAAAGAATAAACTCACAAGGTCTTATCCGCAAGGATTACGAATGGTACATAGATCTTAGAAGATATGGCTCTGTCCCCCACGGCGGTTTCGGAATCGGAATTGAGCGATTAGTGAGATGGATCACAAATGTTGAAGATATCAAGGATGCCTCTCTTTTTCCGAGAACGCTTAGCCGCCTGACGCCTTGAGTCTTTTTAGGGCATACCTCATGTAAGCAGGATTGGTCGAACCGCTTCCAGACAATAGACTTGGTTAATTGCCGTCCCGAATTCAATGGTCATTTGCGATAATTGGAAAATGGTTGAAAAATGGAAATTATAACCACTGGATTCAGCCAGCCCAGGGATAAGTTTGGGATTGGAATAGACCAGTATGCCGGTGACATCAGACGGCAAATAGATACTATAAAAATTTAGCATTTAAAAACTATATAACTTTCCTTAGAAACAAAATAATAGATGAATGCAGCATGACAACGATAATTATTTCTTTAACTGAGTGCTTAAATCCAATGCGCCCTACCCTTGTATAGAATCTATGCACCCAGACGATTTGAAAGTGGTATGGACTTGCCGAGAATGTGAATCCAGGTTTATATTTCATACTGACATTAATGATCATATTCAACTTACAGGACATTCCAAGGTACAAAAGAATGATCTCCTATCTGGGAGATTGATTGCAGTAGACGTTTGAGATCGCGGCTCTTGTTAATGAGAGAATTGTCTATGACTCATCAGTAATTTCAACAAGCCTAGTGCATTGAATGAACAAACTGCTAGCTCTATTCTCTTATCAATTACCTCAATATGGTACAGCGGCTAAGCAGGGAGACGCCATAGAGGTTACATCAAGTGAAGAGCGATTCGCATTTCCCTTACACAACATGCATATTGATCTGACATCCTGATAACATCTTGCGAGACATCTGGACTTAGAGGTGCCTAGCTTGGCAGTGAGAGACGCATGTTGGCAATATGTACAAAATGACGATTATGGTAGCTCCAGTTGCACAGTCGTTTAACAAGCTTCCATCTTTTTCTTGATATATACATCGCTAGCCCATGGCAGGTCC
>JBKPEX010000143.1:0-5355 GCA_046728625.1 Thermoproteota archaeon | reverse complement strand
GCGTATATAATTACTTTCTTTCATATGTAAGATTACAACTTATGTACACCGGTGTTAATAGAGGTAATTAATTATGTTGATTTCTCTTAAAGTGCTCCGTAGGCTTTATATCAAATATGTTAATTTACGTGAATTGTATCTTTGTCATATTTCCACTTTTAATAGAGCGAAACAGAAGAATATACTTTAGTTTTCCATACTCTAATAAAACGATAAAAATTAGAAATTAATAAATCATGAGCTATTAATCAAATAAGAATGTTGTAAATGTTTATGTGATGCCTAACCTAAGACTTGTTAGGAACGTAGGAAGTCTAAGTGCTAATCCCGATCTGGCCTTCCTTCATTCCCACCTATGCGGCTACCATGTATTTCACAGATCAGATCGGGATTAGTATTATTCTGTTGCTTTACTCGATTACTAAGTGTTATTAACACTTGTAAATTGTGTGCCAATGCCTGCTAATTTCCTTATTCTAATTTGAGTCAGACGAAGTACGAGATAGTAAACACACATACATTATTATCTAAAAAAACAGTCTATATTCATTTGGCTTTACTTTCTTAATTCTGCATTAATGACGTTGTCTACATTTAATCTGCAGGATTCCGTGTCAGCTAATTTTCTCATTGGAGATTCTTGCCACGATATACTAGCTTCTTGGACAAATTCCTGATGGCAAAAAACATCTTTGAATTGTTTAACTTGATTTTTCTCTAGAACCAGAGATTTCAAAGATAGAGGTCTACAGGATAGTAGACGGGATAATTTATTATTGTTAGGGTAAAATAGATAATAGCTTTAGCTCTTATCATTCCTCAGCAACTAATATAATGGCTATTCCTAATAATGAGTAGGATTCAGACTTGACTGCTCGCAGTATTTGGAGCGGAAGTATATCATTTGGCCTTGTTAATATTCCAGTAAAGCTTTATACAGCCACAGACAGTAGAAGCATTTCTTTCAATCAAATAGACGCTAAGGGTCACAAAATCCAACATAAAAAATGGTGTCCTGTTGAAGCAAAAGAGGTATCATACTCTGAAATCAAAAAAGGATATCCTATAAGTAAAGGGAATTACGTGCTTTTAGAGAAAGAAGATTTGGAAAAAATAAAGCTCAAGACTACTAGTACGATAGACATTAAAGAATTCATTAGAGCAGAAGATTTTGATCCAATATTCGTTGAAAATACCTATTACATAGCACCTGCTGAGAAGACTACCAAAAAGAGGAATGACAGTAATACACTTTCCAAGGCATATTCATTATTTGTCAATGTTTTAAATGAAACCAAAAAGATTGCAATTGGCAAGGTTGTGTTGAGAGAAAAAGAGCATTTAGTTGCAATAAGGGGGTATCAGCGTGGTCTTGTGATGCATCAGATGAAGTACTTGGATGAAATAAAACCCATGGACGAGATTGGAGAGCTTTCTAGTTCATTTTCCCAACAAGACTCACCACAACAGCAGCTCGATAATAAGGAAGTCTCCTTAGGAAAGACATTGGTAGAGAACCTGACAAGTGAGGATTTTGATCCGACCAAGTATTCCGACGCATATACTGAGCAGCTGAAAAAGCTTATTGAAGCAAAATCAAAAGGACAGAATGTTAAGGAAATCTCTCGAGATCAAGGCGAAGATGATACCAAAGATTTACTTGAGGCATTAAAGGCAAGTCTAAAGACCAGCTCAAATGCTACTAAATCATCAAAGAGACCGACAAAATAATGACACTGTAACAATTTAAAACAGTTCTGTAACATAAGTGGAGTGCAGTAGCATTATGAGCGTATTGTAGAGAGAATATGGCGATGTTATTGGTTAATATATAATCATATAAATTCAGGATATACCATGGTAGAAGATGAGCAAACTCCAGAAAATAAAAAGAATGTCATCGATCGTCAACCTTCTTCAGATAAAACAATTTCTCGCTCAGCTTGGATAACGTTAGCTATCCTGGGTTCGACACTTCTTATAACTATGTACGGAGAGACTATGTTATTACCAGCGATTCCAGACATTATCAAAGAGTTTCACATTTCGTATAACATGGCATCATGGATACTTACTGCATACCTTATCTCAGGAGCAGTTATGACTCCTATCAGTGGGAAACTTTCTGATATGTATGGACGAAAGAAAGCCGTGATAATAATAATGATGATCTATATTGTAGGAATTTGTTTAGGAGGAATATCTCACGATATAAATTTTCTAATTACCGTGAGAATAATCCAAGGTATTGGGGTTTCGATGTTTCCTATAGCATTTGGAATCATAAGGGATCAACTTCCTCCAGAAAAACTCGCTATAGGAGTAGGAATATTTAGTTCAATGTTCGCTGCTGGATCAGTTATAGGTTTAGCAGCCGGTGGAAGCATAATTGAAAACCTAGGATGGCGTGCCACATTTTTATCTATAATACCTTTCGCTATTGGACTGTGGATTATTATTAGAAGGTTCATTTATGATATTCCATATCCAACCCAATTTTCACAAAATGGGGCTCAGATACAACCTCATAATCAGCGGCTTGATGGACACACAAATGTTGGTAGTGTCAGTTCTAACTCTAGACAGTCCATTGATATAAACGGCGCGATAACCCTCGCGGTAACTATAACTTCTTTTCTTCTGGCACTTTCATATTTGAAGACAAGTAACAACACCACCACCGTTTTTCCATTACAGATTATCTATTTTCTTACCGCAGGTTCAGTATCTTTGATTTTATTTATATTTATAGAAAAAAGGGCAAAGTCACCACTTATTGATCTTAAATTGATAACAAATAAAATCATTCTTCCTGCTAATATTCTTTTAACTATTAGCTTTCTGACAATGTTTACAGTATATCAGACCACACCTGTGTTAGTAAGAAGTCCGTACCCAGTTGGTCTGGGAGGAAATGCATCAACTACTGCGGCTATTCAGATTCCATTTATGATTGTATTTCTATTATTTGCTCCTTCTTCTGGCTTTATAATTTCCAAGCTAGGAAATACAAATCCTACTATTATCGGAAGTATAATAGGAACAGTAGGCTTCTTTAGCATCCTCATCTTGCATTCTACTGGCTTTTTGTTGGCAGCAACTCTATCTGTAATCGCGGTAGGACTATCATTAATGCAAGTTGGAGGCTTCAACATCGTTTTGGAATCCACACCAAGAGAATTAAGTGGAACATCTCTAGGCACCACTGTTCTTCTTAATCTTATTGGAGGAGCAGTAGGACCTGCAGTTGCTGGAATATTTATGCAGACCAATCAAGTATTTGTTAAAGCTGTTGGTGGCTATTTTCCTTCATCACTGGCATATCAACTCATATTTTTTACCAGTGCAATCCTTTCACTAGTTACTATCGCTCTAGCCATAATCATAAAGAAAAGGAGCCTTTCGAGGAATGAAGATATTACAAAGAATAAATTCAAAACTGCTGACGTCGACAGCAAGTAGAGAGGGCATATATTCGTCTCTATTGCACTATTATCTACGGTCATTAACTCTTACAGTAATCCTATATAATCGAACTAATCACATTTCTGAGGATTCATTGGACAGTGTTTCCTAGGAGTATATCATTAGTCCAAGTGTGGCCTCTCCATTTGAGAATCGTATATACATCATTCAGAGCGATGTTTCATGTGTAAATTCTAAATCCAAGTTCTCTAGTTTTCATTACTACTCCTCTTTCTCACCCAATCCATCTTGATAGTACCAAACAGCAATGTATATTCATATTTTGGACACTCTTCAATATTGTATGATTTATCTATCATGGAAGGCTTTGCTGTTAAGAAGTGTCATCCGCATTGGATACAAAAATATTGTAAAGTATTATGATCAGGCTTCATATACTGCTAATCCTGCAGCACTAAACTGCGTGGTAGTTAACAAATAACAAATGATAGAAACTATACTTCGGACCACGAGCGTAATAGCAAATATCCTAGTGTATACATATTAGCTATAAGCCTATCAATTGTGGTGTCCGTCCACACTCTGTCCAGTACAAATACATCGAACGTAAGATAGTAGGCAAGTGGCATGGATGTTTCGGGAGTTACGAAACATGATTACATTGAATGACCTCCTCACAAACATCTGTGCATTTGATGATGGAATAACTCATTTAGCCGCATGCTACCTAACCAATCCTGCAGAGTTAGTCACTTCAAATACATTTTGATATTGTTTATCCTCTATTTTTTGAAGTAGCGATAATATCTCTTGATTTTCGGAATTATTTGATAGTTTTTGCTGTTCCTGAACAAACTGAACTATTTTATTTTTATTAGCCGGAAAATCTAAATCTTTTAAGAATTGTGATAGTGTTGCGGCCTTGGCATAATCGTTGACCACAATTTCCTTCCTCTGACCGTCTACATTCATTTGTTTTCTAGCGACCCCTAGTGTCTGTTCTTTGTTATCTTCTGAAGGCACTTGATCTGCTTTATCTAAATTATTGTCCTTTGTGTAGTTAGACGACGACGACGACATAATATTTTAAGGCCCTTATTGCTTTTTAAGATTCTATCTGCTCTTAGAATCACTATATGTAAACATTGATGAACGAATTTTCAATACACATAAGCACAATGTCATGAGAGCTGCAAAACACATGACTTAGTGCAATACCGACCGACTATACGATGATCCTATTTGCTATGTAGAACAATAAATAAAATAATGCCAACTGATAATAAGCTTAGTTTATCTTCTAATAATGAAACAATGACGCTAAAAAATAGGATAATAACAAGTATAGCAATAGCTGCTGTAAGTCTTATTGTAAAGAAACTTCTAACGAAAAAAGAAGACAAGAAAAAGGCCTGAATTTTATTCTGAAAAATAATACAGACAGAGGCATTAGACACTTTTGTCTACTTCTACCAGATCTTCTATTGTAATAATTTGCAATGGGAGAAGAATTGAAAGCCTATTGCTAAGCAGGAATCTTTACCAACTTCCTGATCATACAATGCCACGATTAGATGAGAGATAGCCATTATATAATAAAGGCTGTTATTGTATATCTATCAGTATGCTATTCGAGCCTTTAGTTGGCATATTTGCGAAGTTCTGTGCTGGTATCTTCAAATGGCTAGACCAAAATATGCTGATTTATATTTTAACTACTACAAAAAATTTAGAATATGCAATATCGTTTTGTTGTGCAATACTTTTCTTATTGGCTACCGTATTTATCACATTAAGACAAGCAAGAAAGCTACCCACGTCGTACATCGTACAAGTAGTTGACATGTACGGACAGAGGGCTACGCCTGTTGACCTTAGAGTTGTTTTTAAGACTTATAACGCAGCTGAGAGTTATGCTCAGTTCTATCG
>JBKPEX010000184.1:0-30198 GCA_046728625.1 Thermoproteota archaeon | reverse complement strand
TTATACTGAATCTGACGATGGAGGCGGAGGCAGCAGCAATCAAAATCCCGAGTCTATGCGTAATCGCATGTATAGATATGAGTTGGTAAATGATAAATTGATAAATCCCACACTCATTCTGGATTTGCCTGCTACTTCTCCAGATCCTAAAGGAGAAAACAATCATGATGGAGGTAAGATATTGATTGGTCCTGCTGGTGATAAGAACATCTATACTGCTATAGGTGATGTTGGAGGTCATGAAGGTCAAGCGCAGAATGTAAAGGATGGAGATCCATTGGATGGTACAAGCGGTATATTAAGAGTAGACCAGAATGGTCAACCTCCATCAGATAACCCCTTTGTAGGAGTACAGAAAGGAGAAGAAAATGGAATAGATAATGGACAACAACAACAACATTCACCAATGAGTGATTACTACTATGCTTATGGTATTAGAAACAGTTTTGGTATGGATTTTGATCCTGTAACTGGAAAATTATGGGATACAGAAAATGGCCCAACGTATGGCGATGAAATTAATCTTGTAGAACCGGGATTTAACAGCGGGTGGATTAAGGTAATGGGATTATCAAAAAGTGGTGGTGATAATGGTGATAATGGTGGTGATAGTAATAGCAATCATGATAGCAACGTTGGTAATGACAATGGTAATAATAATAATAATAATAACAACGGACTCCCACATGGTCTAGTAACATTCAACGGAAAGGGTATATACCGAGATCCTGAATTTGTATGGAAACAACCAATAGGTCCTACTGTACTAAAATTTCTTAATTCTGATAAATTAGGAAAACAATATCAAAACACCATATTTGTAGGAGATGTTGACACAGGTAACCTTTACAACTTTAAGTTAAATCCACAAAGAACAGCATTACTGCTTGATGGTGAACTTGCAGATAAAGTTGCAGATAATCCAGATGAGCTCAGCAGCGTAATATTTGGAAAAGGATTTGGTGTAATTACTGATATACAAATCAGTCCTGACGATGGATATATGTATATTCTTAATTATGCTGGAACTATATATAGAATTGTTCCTTCTTCTTCTTCTTAATTATTGTGAGTTTATGAGATCAGTCTAATACTATGATGAGAGATGGAACATACTATTATTATTAAAGATCTCATACAAGACTACCAACTCCCAATAGCACGTGTAATCATATATGAAGGGTTTACTGCCATTGCCAATTGTCTACATCTGTTGATTTGTTGATCTTATCAAACAATGACTCGTCTTCTTCTTGGCCCTCAATTTCAGGTTCTCCTTGAATTTGTTTTTTATTTTCTGCTGTCGATATTCTTGCTTTATTTGTTAATTGTGATGATAATTGAGATATCTTAATTTTCTTGTCTATATGCTGTTCATCAGGTTCGGTTCCAAATTCTGGATCTTTGCGTTGTTGTATCATTGTTTTATCCTTAGCTCGGTCAATCAAATTTCCTACTTGCTTCAAAATACTTGATTTAAAAACATTACTGCCAGTTGAGCCTTCTTGAATAGTCTCATCTATCTTTTTTACTCTAGTATCAATGGAATTTTTATTCTCGATTGTTAATCTTTTTTCGTAGTCTCCCTGTCTTACATGATCGAGCAAGTCAATATTCTTGTACCTTTCTTCTGTGCTTTTGTGTGTGGCTCCTTCCTTTCTCTCTTCCTTAATGTACTCTTGTAAAAATGATGTTTGACCTATAATTTGACCTTTTCCATAATCTGTGAATCCATTGCTCTGAAGAAAATCCATATACTTTAATAGTATATTATATTCTTGTAGTCTTGATCTTGCTTCTTCTATAGACATTAATGCCATATTCTTTTATTGGAATGGAATATCTCTTTATTTTAAATCACTAATAGTCCAATCATTTTGCCAATTCATATTCAAAAAGCTGATATGCTCTTTCCACTGCGAAATGCTTATTCATTATTCACATGAAAGATCGAGAATAATGGCACAAATATCGGTGTCCTTTCGAGGTGTAGTTGTGACTTGTCATGTCGTCTATTTTGCGAGTAGTAATAAAGTATTTAGATTATTATATGCAAAGTATAGAGATAACCCAGGCCAGAGAATATGATTTTAGATATGATTAATATGGTAACGATAGTTAGCCCTTAATAGTTTTTTACTTTTTGCCAGCATATACCTTGCTAAGAGAGCGGGAGACCACGGTTTCTCTCCTTTTTGTATTCATGCCATTTTCCAAATCTTATTCCCGCAACTCCTGCTGCAATAACAAGGAGTATAACTACTAAAAAGGTCGGTTTGATAAATGATCTAATAGGTTCTGGAGCCGTTGAGTAATATTTACATCCCTCTGTAGTATTTTGACACTTTTTTATTACTGGATATAAGAGTAAAGAAGAAATGAATACTACTAAAAGTATCGTTCCGATAACCGAAAGAATTGCACCTAATCCGATCACAGTTTTAATGTCCAACTATTTCCAAAAATAGGAGAATGACATCCTATTTGTATTTTTTAAATACTATCTGGATTAATAATCATGTATTATTAACTACCAAGGCGGCTTACATCAATAGTTACAAATCGATAAAGGCTATCTCGTGATACTCTTGTAAACCGTTCATTATAGTATAAATAGGGCAGGTTATTGCGTAGGTGATGGTCCCATAGGTTATGTACTGATTCAAAATATTCCTTTCTTTTTTTCCCCTTTATTCTTAGAACCTCATGGGATAAAATATGTGAAATCTTTGCACAATTTGTGTCTGCAAAAAATTTGGTACGTACACTGTCTGAAACAAAAATTGGAGGTCTTTTCCACTGAACCATTCCAAAGTTATCAGTAGCATAGCCCTCTGTTTGACAATCTGTCCAAAAGGGCTTGAAGTAAGCCAAATAGAAATGATAAACTGTTTTCCCTCTTTCATTGTGGTCCCTAGTAAGATAATCTATTGACATCCTGTCGAATAACCTGCCCGGAATAACGGGCAAAATATCAATATCTACTTTGAAATCCACGTCAAAAAAACGCTTAATCCACCAATGATAGAATCTGGCCATAGACGAAAGATAATTCCAGTCCTCTTCTTTTCTCTGTCTCCATTCTTCATTTTTAGCAATATAGATAAAGAAAAGATTCCTAGGGGACAATGTTTTAAAACTTAATGAGGTATATAAAAAACATCTTAATTAAAGAGTTTCTTTATCCCTCCTTTATTCTGTTAATGCCAAAACACGATGGGTAATGCTTGAATATTTATGCAACTAATTACGTATACCAACTTTGGTCATAACTGGTACTGAAGACGTTTCCGTACCTGCAGCTAATTCTCTGATCATTGCTGAAAAAATAACCGGCTCTTGGCTTGTACAGATCAAGGGAGCTGGACATGGACTAATGTATCAATATCCAGAGAAACTCAGCAACGTATTGCAAACTTTTCTTACAACAACAACATCCAGTTGAACACACCAGGAAGAGGTTAGGATAGATCTTGCAGTCTAACCTTTACTGTACAGTAAAGCCAGAAGTAGAGTCTGTATATTGTTATTATCAGTAGCCAAATCTTTAACTTCTCATTCGTGTAAAGACTACTATCCGCGATTATACATAATACTGCTATGATACTGCTCCGCTATCGATAAGTTATTAATTTAGATAATGTAACGGTAATATGGTAATTGCATAATGTCATTTAAAAGAGTCGGTGCGGTCATCCTGCTTGTATCGGATATGGAAAATTCTATAAGATTTTATAAGGAGACATTAAATCTACCTCTCAAAAGTCAGTCTGAAGATTGGACCGAATTTTTTAGTAATGGTACGGTTCTAGCATTACATCCGGCAAAGAAGAAAAATACGTCTAAGACAGGATCTAATACATTAATAGGATTCATGGTAGACGATCTTGATGCTACTGCTAAATATTTAAATGAAAAAAACGTAAAGTTCTTTAAGGAACCTAAAGATGAACCATTTGGAAAGCATGCTATCATTCAAGATCCTGATGGTCACTTAATCTCTATAGCTCAGATGGAATCAAAATCTATGGAAGAGTTTGATCTATTGGGATTACTCGGAGCAGAATAATTGCTCCATTAATTAGTTATTATTGCTATATTTCAATTAGAATATCAGTAAATAGCTTTAGTGGCCAGCTTCATTTGTACAGGCATTCTATAGTGCCTGTATATGCATAGAATTCTATACCTCTATGCCGTTAATTACATAAATATATCGTATTGCATGATGTCACTAACTATAAGATGGTCATTTCGATAGCTGATGATCTGCAGAGAGTTGCGAAAGGCGAAGTTCTGCATGACAATTGGAGCAGAAAAATTTACTCAGTCGACTCCAGTAATTATACACTGACACCTTTAGCAGTAGTTCATCCTAGTAGTGAGATAGATTTAGAAAATATATGTCAATATTGTTTTCTAAATAATATACCAATCACACCAAGAGGGGCTGCCACCGGTCTTCTTGGACAGTGTCTATCTGACGGTGTCATCTTGGATTTTACAAAACATATGAATAGGATTACGGAAATTGAAGAAAATTATGTCGTAGTTCAACCAGGCTTAGTCAAAGGAGTTCTAGACAAAGAGTTATCTAAAAAGGCAAAATTTTTTCCTCCTGATCCTGCTAGCGGTAACTATTGTACGATAGGAGGGATGATAGCAAACAATTCAAGTGGAGCTCACGCTCTGGGATATGGGAATACAATAGACTTTCTTCAGGAAGTTAATGTAGTTTATTCGGATGGAAGTACTGGCTTTGCAAGTTATAAAAAAAACAAATTTGACGGTAGGATGTCAAAATTACTAAAAATATTATCTCCTAGTATAGATTTAATCCAGGAAAAATATCCAAAAGTTACAAAGAACTCCTGTGGTTACCGTCTTGATGCTGTGATCAATAGTCAAAGGTTCTCTCCACAGAAGGTATTTGCTGCATCAGAGGGAACTCTAGGACTTGTAACCAGTGCAAGGTTGAAGATCTTAGACATCCCCTTATTCCAGTATTTATTAGTATTATCATTTGAGAATTTGTTATCAGCAATGTCTGCTGTGCCAATTATCCTAGAATTCTGCCCTGTTGCTCTTGAAATGCTTGATCATACGGCCTTTTCTAGTATAACTTCTGCTACTGCTCAATATTCCAATTACACTGGTTGTCTGTTATTTTTAGAATTCGCAGGAGATAATCTTAACAGTGTGGAAAGAAAAGTAAGATTTTGTAAAAACAAGTTATTGGATAGGTGCGACATCCTAGAAGTCGCCTCAGATGAAGTAAGTAGAACAAAGATATGGGCGGCTAGAAAAAATGCATTAAACTATGTATTAAAATTAACAGTTGGGAGCAGAAAGGCTATAGGATTGATCGAAGACACGGTAATAAACCCTAACTTGTTGAGTTACTATACCCGATATCTGCTGCAGATGTATCTGAATTATAGAATGGATTATGTTATATACGGCCATGTGGGAAATGGAAATTTGCATACTAGGCCTTTTGTAGATACAAACGGCAAAAATCAAGTTGAGCTAATGGAACATATTGCAACTCAAGTTTTTAAAACGGTAATAACTTTAGGCGGCACGATTACAGGGGAACATGGGGATGGCCTAGCAAGAGCAAAATACATTCAATCTGTATATGGAAAAGAGATTTTTTCTATGTTCAAAATTATTAAGAAATTATTTGACCCGACATATATAATGAATCCTGGTAAGAAGATAGTTCAACAAGATAAAATTAATATCGCTTAACAAATGCATTTGGTCTCTAAATATGCAAAGCTGTAAAAAGTTGTCAACAAAAGATATGGCTGATTTACAAACTTAGCTCACTGAAGAGCGTACTTCTTAAGATGAGTGTCAGTAGTAGTAGTAGTAAAAGACTGATCATATCAATGAAACTCATTCAAACTAGGCTAAACTATCCAAGAAAAATTAATAGATTTTTGCATTTATTCATAGCCACGCCGATATCAAGATTCTAAAGCAAAGACAACATAGGTCTGTATACTCAAATGGTAATGATTTGAGTATAAATTGGCTGATCTATAAATAAATTAGTCCATTGTAACTCTATGATATGACTTAGGTTATTGATAGATTGCACTAACGTTAATCAATTGGGATTTAATAATGACATTGATTAGTTATCCTATATCCTATACTGTTATAGGTTATTTTTGTCAGTCATTGTGTCTATCTTTTAGTTGTTGTCACAATATGATATCAAAAAAGTTAATAGATCAGATGCACAGTATAAATCTGTACAATGAATGGTTGATTCTAGAAAAATGAAATTTGAACTTGAAATTGAGGTAGATGTTCCTCTTGACATCGTTGAAGACCACAAGAGAATAAAGGCAGTTGAGGATGGCCTTGCTAGGAGTATATCTAAGGGTCTATACGAACAAGGAGTTTCTTTTACTATAAATAGAATTAGTTCAAAAATCATATAAGTGGATATCTGTATAGACACTTACATAGAAAAATAAGGATGATAACTTTAATGCCTGACCAAATTTTGTTATTTACATAGCTGGAATTTGGTATAGTAGTGTTAAATCCAATTCCAATTATTTCTGCCTTGAAGCATATTTACTAATTATATAATTACCACGTGAATCAATATGCGCCATAACAAACCGCCATTTTTTGTCTAATGCTTTGTTTATTCCTATTCTTCGAGTTTCTAGTACTGTGTTAATAGGATGACCAAGTGTTTGGATTTTTTCACATTCTTCTATATGAAGATCACCTTCTAGATCAGTCATGATCTTACCATTGTCATCTATTTTAATATCAAATGCTTGAGTAATTTTCCCCGGCCCCGAAGTTAGAGACAGCTCATCTTCTGTTCTACGAAATTTCTTCATAACGTCTATTCCTTCAAGAGGCTTTAAAGCTCTTATGAGTACTGCTCCAGCTTTAATTCCATCCATTTTAGCTGAGATATTTAGACAAAAATGATTGCCATATGTAAAATAGATATATGCTCTCCCAGTTTCACCGAACATTATAAAGTTCCTTTGCGTCATTCCTTTATATGCATGACTTGCTGCATCATCATCGAAACCATATGCTTCGGTTTCAACAATAATGCCAGATATTCGTTTAGAGCTCATTCCATTTGTACTGCGAGTCATACGGACGAGTTTTTTACCAATTAATTCTCTAGCAACAATATGGGTCGGCCTTGCATAAAACAAAGTATCAGGACAAATCAAAGGATACGACAGCGTCACATTTTAGTATATTTAATGTATATGAACCATTGCTTTCATAAAAAATAAAAAGAACAATATAGAATCATCTAGAAGCATCGAATAGTAAGGAGCCTATTCTATTCAATATAACATGCCATTATTGTGTTACCAAAAAAGTGACATAAACTGTCGTGGGAGAAAAAAATTGAATTCAGCTACTACAAATTAAATTTTCTTCCTAAAGTTGTGGCTCATTTGTCATATTCAGTAATAACGAGGAAGTTTTTTCTCGTTTGTAATATTCTTTCTTCAAAAGGTTTTTGCGATCAGGTGGTAAATCCACTTATGTTCTGATAGTATTGAACCAATATTCTGTATGAAAGCAGTCAGACTATGGCATTTTTCTGTATACTATATCTTCTTTATGATACTAGCGAGTACACACCAAGATTTGCGTTTTAGAGATCTATTTCTTGCAAAGTATAGCAATAAAACAAGACTTCATTTTCTTCAATAATGAACTATGCTTCTATACTTTTTATATCTAGCGTCGACGTCTTTTCTAGTTATGTCTATCAGCCTTCTTATTCCAAAGTCTTCGACAGAAAAAGCGCCCAATACATTCCCATAGACTACTGCCTCTTTCATGGTGCTGATGCTTACATCATTTTTCTGTGATATGTATCCAATAAATCCGCCTGCGAACGAGTCGCCTGCACCAGTCGGATCTACGATTTCTTCCATAGGATAGGCGGGAGCTGGAAAGATCATGTCATCTATGAAGAACAGAGAACCATGTTCCCCTTTTTTAATAATCGCAAAACGTGGACCGAAGGAAGTTATTATCTTTGCACATTTTACCAGGTTAGATGTCTTGCATAAAAGTCTGGCTTCCTCATCATTGATAACCACCCCATCAACTTGGCTCATCATCTTTATAACGTCATTAGGCTTATTTAGGATCCAATATTCTATAGTATCGCATACGGTTAATCTCGGATTTGAGAAATATTTGAGTATCTTCATATTTTGAATTGGATCGTTATTTGCTAGGTATACATATTCTGAATGCGAGTAGTCATCGGGAATTGTAGGTTCAAAATCTGCTATTACATTTAACTCAGTCTTGTTGGATTTCCGGTGCGAAAGATCATAGTCAAACGATGAGTCATAATGGAAAGTTTTTCCATCGCTCTTGGAGATTACTCCTCTAGTATCCAGTCTATCATCTAGCATTTTTTTGTATTCTAGTGGAAAATCAGAACCTATTACTCCAACTATTGACGTACGCGTGAATATACTCGAAGAAATAGAAGCGAATGTGGCTGCCCCTCCAAGAATCATAGTTTCGGTCTTAAAAGGAGTGCGAATGGTATCCAGAGCAATAGTTCCAAAAACAGTCAACATAGTATTATTGAATTCTTTAAAGATATACTAATAAAGTTTGACTAGACACTCGTGTCCATCGTTCATATTATATAAATATCAATTGCCAACAATATAACTGAGTCAATGCGATTAGTAGTTGCAATAACTGGAAGTTCTGGCGTAATATACGGAACCAAAACGCTGGAGGCACTTTATAATCTAAAAATTGAAACACATCTTGTACTTAGTGAATGGGGAGAAAAAAATATTAAATTCGAAACTAGCAACACGATAGATTACGTTAAATCATTGGCCACTAGACATTATGATATTAATAATATGGCTGCGGCTATCTCAAGCGGTTCTTTTCTAACAGATGGAATGATCATCGTTCCGTGCAGCATGAAAACGTTGTCCAGTATTGCAAATGGATACGATGATAATCTGATTTCAAGAGCTGCCACTGTTGCCATTAAAGAATCAAGAAAATTAGTAGTCGTTCCTAGGGAAACTCCTCTCTCAAGGATTCATCTTGAAAACATGTTAAAGCTTTCACAAATAGGGGCAATTGTCCTGCCGGCTATGCCTGGATTTTATCATAAACCAAATTCTATTGACGATTTGATAGACCATATTGTTGGAAAGATTTTAGATCAATTTAGCATAGGCCAAAATATGTTCAGAAGGTGGGGAAATAATAGCAAAGAGAAAACTCTAAAAATATAACCCATACACTTGTTAAATGAGGTTCAATCCCATTCTTAATAGTTAAGAAATGAATTAATATCCTATGACTGTCCAGTGTTACTAGTACTCTCTTCCCATAATCGAATTCTGTCTATTTTTGACTTCCTTCTTGCCTCCTGTAGGATATTATAGACCATTCTATGTGTCTTTCCTGTTGAAAGCAATATAACTGCATCAATTGCTAGCTTAATTTCCTCTAAATTTCCTATGAATCCAACATAGTGCCCATAAACCGAAATGAATGCTCCTGAGAGTTCTTCGATAGTTTTTCTTGATTTACCGGCTTCTCCAATAATTCGTCCTTTGATTCGCTGTATTGAATTGGCAGACTTACCAGCATAACTTCTCAAATCTATTAATTGAAATGAGTATTCCTCATTCAATAGTTTATATGCACGCTGTGGAGAGAATCCTTTTGAAATAGCAGAAACTATCTCTATTGCCTTAAATGGTTCCATCTCACTTAGATCTTTTGATAATTGGGAAGAAATTACTACATCCCCAGTTTCACTGTCTATGTTTATTATAACGCCACATTTTTCTTCTATCTCTCTCTTTACTTTACCATTTTTTCCTATTATTACACCGATTCTATCTTCCGATATCTTTACTAACTGTCTAAAGCTCATGATGCTTCCTCATTCTATATTATTGATTATAAGACCTTTCTATACCATTTTATTTTGTTCAGTTTAAGAGGTGTAGGAACCTTTATTATTTTAGGTATATTTTAAGCTAAAATGTCACCAACATCTTTCGTAATGTGGAAGAATGTATATCCATTGTCAGAAACCGTTTTATTTGACACAACTATTTAGTACGTGTGCTGAAATTTAAAGAGCATTAAGAAGGGTATACCTGAAATTCTTTTTATGCTGGGTTCTTTTGCAAGTCTTAGATCTATTGCATTCTTTACTATCCTTTCCCCTACTAGGTTTGCTATAGAACACGATTTTAATAATTCCAGTGCTTGTCGCTCTTCGATGATTTCTTGCTCGAAGTATTCTCTTGTGATATTAACTACTATGTCTTCCTGTTTTAATTGCATGCCAACCAACTCTAAGTCGCAAATGCTAATCATTATTGAACCCTGATATCTGTTAATTCGTAGGGCATACCTTTTTTCAGTAATATCTGATTGCTTTTTGATCAAATAATAATAATGTGTATTGGTTAGAAAAGTACTATATCAAGTTTAACTCTAATAAATCTACTAATTGCAAATTTGGGAGTTATTTTGGGAATTTTTCTTCTATTCTATCTATTTTCAGTGTAACAATAATCTATTTTCCCACCTTCTCCAAAGCATTTTATCCTCTTAATTTTCTTTGTCTTCATTAGATAGAATATGGCATACCTAATATGTTTTTTAGTGATATTATTATGTTCATTATAGCCTATTTCACTTTCAATATATTCCACGGTAAACTTTCCTTCTTTATTGTAATCATTATTCTTTATAATACGGTAAACTGATTCAATTATCTTCTTTCTCTCAGTCTTGATAAGATATGGATCCAACTAAATTTTCCATTACCTTATTTTTCAAATAAAACAAAGTCATTTTTATAAACATTAGAAAAACCAATAGGAAACAACATGGTTAGCAAAAACATTAAACCTTAAAAGAGATAAAGCACCATCAAGGGAGAGAGACTATAAAAAATTAGCAATTATACATCCACAAGTCGGTAGAACAATCCTAGCGGATTGTAGACTAACGAATCTAGATGTGACCCAACTTTGCTTAGATTACAGGCAAAACTAAGATATCAAAATAATCCTATATGGCCCTTGATGCACTACAGGATGAATAGGCATTGTATTACGACTTATTCGGATTTATTAAGAAAGCAGTGAGCAGTAAGATTACTATAATAAGAAGATGGAATTGTGCTTATATCAATAAATTATCAATATCACAAGTAGATGAACCAAAACCAAGTAGAGACTAAGTCTGTTAAAACATAGTATAACGTCTAATGATGTTATCGAGTTAAAGTGGCTCTTTAAGCGACATTGGAGAAATGTCTCTAACCATATGATTCAATTTTGATATCAAATGTTCCGTCCTTTCTTCTGTTTCTATTAGTAACAAAACCTAATGGGTGTAGTAATGAAATTACCGATTCTACTGTACCTTGATAGCCACAAATATAAAAGAAAGAATTTTCATTAGTAATTTTTTCTCCCGCTATCGATTCCAAATCAGAAACAGTGTTATTATCCTTCTTTATAAGCAATGTTTCCACTCTTCCTGTTCGTCCCTTCCAACCTTTGGATAATTTATGATCGGGTCTGCTAATAGTTGCAAGATACTTGAAATCCCATGGATTGCCATTGGTATCATTACTTTGATTTGCAAGATCTTGTAGCATGTTCATATACCCAAGTTCAACAGGATATTTTGCCCCATGAAGTAAAATTATTTTCCTGTTTGTTCCTTTCCTTCTCAAATGCAATATATAACTTATAAACGGAGCGAGTCCTGTTCCGGATGAAACAAGAACCATTCTTCTAGATTCTGCTGTTCCATCGGGCTTCTTATCTTCTATAGTAAAAGCCCCAGCAGGCTTTCTCCATAATATTGTGTTACCTTCGTTCAGATGGAATATCGCACTAGTTATTTTACCAGGAATGGGCTCAAGAGCCCATTTAATGTAGAATTCATAGTATCTTTTTTCTTCTGGAGCAGACGATATTGAATATGCCCTGTAGACAATTTTACTTTCTTCTGGTAGTTTTACACCCAACGTAACGAATTGACCAGCTTTGAAATCAGGAACGAGACTTCCGTCTGTTGGCTGCAGTCTTATAATTGCTAAGTCTTCAGTTAGATTTAGTTTGTATATAATTTTGCCTTGATTAGGAGGCAATTGACCTATGCTAGCATTTTTTGCATCAATCCCGTTAGCTGAATTCATAATTGATAATTCCTTATTTTGCTGTATAAAGTCTGTGATCTATAATAGATATTGTTTATATATACATAGAATTACTACATATTAATAAGAATCTATTGGAGAGCAACAATAATCCTCGCAATAATGTTCCTACAAAGAAAAAAGTAACAAAGAAAGGGATACTGATAACAGCACTAATTGTAGCAGGGATTATCGCTGCTAGCTTTTTGATATATTTTATACCGTGAAAATAAAAATGCCAAATAACAACAAATTGAGATAGAGCCGTGCATTAATGGTAATATATAGATATAGATTCTTGTATTGAGAAAGAGAATCTGGCGAAAGGCTCACCGATACACGATACAGATTTGATTTTTTTCATCTTTAATCTATAATGGTACATTAAATTAATTAACTAGTTAGATGATATTCTATGTAAAATAGGGTGATGCCTTCTATTACTAATTTAATGCATGACCATCATAGAGAAGCGGGGCAGATTAAACCCATGTCTAAATCGTTCTCGTCAGAACACAATAAGATTCTGGTTCTTTGTATAGATAGAGACGATGATATAGGGTCCAAGGGATCTATAGATACACCTGTTGTTGGGAGGGATTCCTGCATAAATGCTGGAATTAGATTGGCCATTGAGGACCCAGAGGACCCGGACGCAAATGCTATCTTTGGAGCAATTAAAACTTACGAAGATCTTATTAATAAAGGATATAATTCACAAGTTGCGCTTGTAGCAGGTAAGTTTAATAGGGGAATAGAAGCCGACGAAAAAATCGGTTTTGAAATTCAAAATATACTGAGCACCTATAATGCCGATGCAGCTGTGCTGGTATCTGATGGAGAAGATGATGAAACAGTCATTCCTCTTATACAATCGTTAGTGCCAGTGATATCTATTCAACGCATAATTATTAAGCATAGTAGAAGTGTGGAATATTCCTATGCTATTTTGGGTAGGTATATAAAAATGTTAGTGTATGATTCGCGTTATTCAAAATTCTTCTTAGGAGTACCAGGTGCACTATTAGTCGTTTTTGGTTTATCTACGGTTTTTGGATTAACAAGGGAAGCTTTAGCTTTAGTATTGAGTATACTCGGAATCGCTTTCATTGTTCGCGCATTTGATATAGATAAATCGATAGGTTCTCTTGGAAGACCCACACCCACTGGTTTTATTAGGATTTTCTCAACATTTGCGGGCATATTGATTATCTTAGTCTCGCTGATAAACGGAATCTCCAGTATTCCCGATAATATGCTATACCCACCCCACACTACCATAATGAGTATACTTACCAATAGAACCGTTGTTGGAAATTTCATCCACGGAACCATCACACTTCTTTGGATCGGTATAGCCACTGTGATGGCAGGCTCGCTTCTGAGTAACTGGTTTAAAGGTAGCATAAGGGCAATGTCAGACATCCTAAGACTCGTCGTATTAGGATTGCTTTACATACCTTTCCTTCAATTTACATCCGTTCTGATCGAAAGAACAAATCCATTTACTCTTATTTCCTCACTTCTAATTGGATTGGCTATTACCCTTGTAGCTGCCACCTTCTTGTTCCAATATTTCAGAAATAGAAAAGGCGGAGAGACCTTGAAGCACTGATAGTGGTTAAGAAACTCTAAGTAACAAATCTATATCATCTCATATAAGAAAACATCATTTTAAAAACAATAAAATCATTGTATAATATACATTGTAAGGCGATGCAAATACAGGATATTGGAAGCAGAGCTATCGCAGAAACGTTCTTTAAATATAGCGGGCTTTACAATTTATATGAACGGCGACTTGAGTCGCTTATTCTTAAAGACCCACTTCCTAATCATATTGCAATAATCTTGGATGGAAATAGAAGGTGGGCTAAATTTAATCTTGTAGGGATAAAAAGCGGTCATTTCATGGGAGCAGACAAAGCCGAAGAACTCCTAAATTGGATACATGATATTGGCATAAGAATCACCACATTATTCGTACTTTCTACTGAGAATTTAGACAGAAACGATGATGAGGTGACTAATATCTATAAGTTACTTCAGACGAAACTTGAAAAATTATACGAAGATTCCAGAATACATAAGCGTCGTATGAAAATTAAGGCAATAGGCAACGTGAATCTTCTCCCAAGGCAACTACAGGATATTTTAGCAAAGCTTGAGGAAAATACTGCAGCCTATGATTCGATGTTTCTCAATATAGCTATTGCCTATGGTGGACAAAAGGAGCTTGTTGACGCCATAAAAAAGATTGCTGTAATGGCAAAATCTTGTGAAGTCAACATAGAGGATATAAACGAAAGGTTAATTGAATCGTGTCTGTACACCTCTCATCTACCACAGCCTGAGCCTGATCTCGTCCTGAGGACATCCGGAGAAAAACGTCTGAGCGGTTTTCTAATATGGCAAAGTGCATACAGTGAGCTGGTGTTTATGGATGTATTCTGGCCAGAATTCCGTAAAATAGATTTGATGAGAGCCATACGAACATACCAACGAAGAATCAGAAGATTCGGTAGATGATGGTCAGAAGGAAACCAAAATAACATATGAGCTAATTATCATATTAATTAACGAATGCATCAACACGGAGACTATGAAAAATCCATGCAAAGATGGTTCTGTAACTATTGGATGACTCTGAAAGAATGGAATAGTATTCATAATTATTTACCTCATACTAATCCATTAATAGCGAGTCACGACGAAACAGATTATCAGCTAGATGACTCGAAAATAGAGAATGAGGATTTCTGATCCGAAAAAGATACTAAACTCTAGATTCTTCGAAAGCTTATGGTAGATGAGCGATCTGTGGGTACTGTCGTGTTTTTAATTAATGCCGTATCTAATAGGCGCGAATATTTGTTATTACAGTATACAGCTGGACACTGGGATTTTCCAAAAGGGAATATAGAGGCAGGAGAGAGAGAATTAGATACTGCTTTTCGTGAAATATATGAAGAAACAGGTATACAAGATGTAGTATTTTTAGAAGGCTTTAGAAAAAAAATCGATTACCATTATAAACGTGCTTACAAGTTGGTACAAAAGGAAGTGATATACTACATAGGAAGAACTAAGACTCATGAGATTATGCTTTCCAACGAGCATATAGGATACAGTTGGAAGGAGTATCATGATGCACTAAATCAATTGACATATGATAATGCGAAAAACTTATTGAAAGATGCGGAGTTGTTCATACAAAACCGCTCTTCTCAATAATGTATATCGTTATATGGATCCTCTGTACAATGAGATGAACAAGCATAACAGGATAACTTTATTATAGTACATATCGAGATATTTTATGCTTGATTTTAGTAACCTGATTTAAAGGGTATTTCGAATTGATTATTGAGCGTCCTATTATGAAAAAATTTGTCCCGTTTATAGCCGCCTCTGTTATATCACCTCCTTGCGTTCCTAATCCCGGAGAATAGATTGGAATTTTTTCAGGACGATTGGATATCTCCCTTAAAATATCAATTTGGGTGGCTCCTACTACAATGCCATCAACTCCACTTGAATAGGCGCGATGAAGAAACAGATTGTACATCGTGGTAGTCCTATTGTTGCCTTGTATACCGTTGGTGATCTTAATACCGAAGCTTTCTTTTGCTTCGGCATAGCTCATATACACCAAAGCAATAGTACCGCAATTGTTTCTATGGGTTTGCTCTACAACTAATTTCAGTGCAGTTTGACCTATAAAGGGATTAACTATTAAGGCATCAAAACCCATCTTTAAGAGATAAGCAACAGCAATTTCGTTTGTACTACTAATATCATTTAGCTTGATATCTGCAATGGATTGTATCTTATAAGAATGGGCCAACTCATTTATTTCCGATAGATCAAAAGCAGATAATGGTAAGATAAGGTGAAAGTTTACTTTGATTGCACATAAATGTCCCTCTAACAAAGAGATTATCTTCTTGACAAAATCTTTTAAATCGTGTCTAGGCCATATATCAAGTGCTAATACTATCTTGCTTTGCTTAAGCTTCGAACTATCATTTATTCTTTCATAAAACGTATTCAATGAATTACTCAACCATCCTAACTAAAGGATGATTAGACGCTAGACGAATTACTTTAAGATAAATATAGCCATGTTCATCAATTTTGTTATGGAAAGATGGTTGTTCAACCTTCTGGCTAGAATATCTTAAAAAGGGATCTTTTGGTTCCTTGTCGATTATTACATAATAGAAATACGAAATTGTGTCTGAATCGCTTAGATTCATCGTAGCTCCAATTACAAATTTATAGTTAAATTGATTAATATTATCATTTAAATTGCTAAGATTATTGACTTGCTTATAGAGCAATAGAGGCAGTGGTGGCTCATCATAGATTGTCTTGTAAGCAGCTACTTTTGCAAGGCTTGATAAATCCTTTAATCTTATGGTAACATATTCCGATGTCTTGTCTATCCTTGCTCTCTTTGTAAAAATTGGAGGAAGCTTATCTATGGTGATAATAGGAGAATACACAAAAGTTGGATTGGTCACCATATTGACTATCAACACTTCTTCCATGCCGCCGATTATTCGGTATGCAAGATACTGTCCGCCCTCATAGTGATTCTCATTTTTTGCAAAATATATTACAGGTCTACCATTTATAAAATCAGTTTGAACTGCAAAGATATGATCATTATTCAACGTTAGGGCAAAAGTTGGAAGCGCAGCACGTTCTAATGCACAAACTAACCTCCCTAAATCGTTTATACTGTGTAACTCTATATAAAAGGGTGCTTTAAGACGCAATTAGTCCTTATTCATACTGTGTGAGCTATTAAAGTCATGCGCCCACTGTGATATATGTTGGAATCTATTTAGATATGCCATGTATGTTAATACATCATATTGAATAAACACAGCAGGATAACCAGTAAATTATCATTATTAATAGATAAGGCATTAGATCATCTAAACAATGTTCACAATGATAATGATACTTACATTAATCCAAATGAGGCTTATTCATTATGGCTTGCATATGTCCAGATAGAGTATGCTATTTTGGTCCTGAAATTAAGAACTGGTATAGGTAATTCAGATTCAATAACACCAGAACTAGGAAGAGATTACAAGAGCAAAAAAAAGATAGATAGAAGAGTTGAAATTGATGAAGATCGCAATACCAAGAGTGTGGATAGAATAAAAGCAAATCTTAAAAATATCCAAATTCGACAAAGACCTCAATTACTCTCGGAGCTAAGACTATGCAGAGACTTATTAAATGAGATGGTAGCAAGAAATTCTAAAAATGTATCAACACTCACGAGAACATATTAGATATTTAAGTCTATTCTACTTTATATTATCGACGGCGATCGATAATATCATCAATTTCAGCACCAGTTCCAATTAACGTTACTTCTAATCCTGTTTCAGATTCTATATCTTGAATAAATTTTTTGGAGTTGTCTGATAACTTTGAAAATTCCTTTATACCTGCACAGTTAGGAAAGGCTACATCTAGTTTAGTCAATGCTATCTGGGTAGCACTATTAAGTCTGACTGCCTTCTTGGCAAGGGTCAAATCAAAAGGTGATACTCTTCGTTTTCTTCCAGTTACACTGCCATACTCTAGCCATCCACGTTTCTCAGCTTCTTTACTGTTAATCTCCTGTTGTAATGGACCTTCTCCAACTCGGGTAACATACGCTTTAAAAACAACAATGACTTCATTTACTCTCTTCGGTCCAATTCCAACATCAGAACAAATTGCAGATGCAGTTACGTCTTTTGAAGTTACATAAGGATAGCTTCCGTGATATAGTGACAAGAAAGTTCCCTGAGTTCCCTCAATAAGCACATTTTGGTTACTGTCTAAATCAGAGTTAACAAGATCACTGACATTCCGTATATAATTATCTAATATTGGTAGATGCTTGGCAAGCTTTAGGGTCCGATATGATCTATCTGCATTTGCAGGACCGGTTCCGCTGCCTGTTGTGCCAATTTTTGACTTCAGGTGGTCTTCACTGCTATCCATTTCTAAATGACTTTTCTCAATAATTCCACATTGAGAATCAATAAAAGTTCTGTTTATTGAATCAAATAATTCAATCTCATTTAACAAAATCTGGGGATTGACTAGTACGCCTGCTCCGACTAAAAGTCTTGTCGGTTTATTCAAAACTGCACTAGGAAGCATTCGTACTTTGTAAGTCCTTCCCTGGTGAACAAAAGTATGTCCAGCATTAGGGCCAACCCCTCCTCTGGCAGCAATAGAGAGATTATCCTTTTTAGCCAAATATGCAACTATTTTTCCCTTGCCTTCGTCACCAAAAAATCCTCCAACAGTCACTATACATGGCATAAGATGAAATTTTGCAGTGAGGCTATTTAAGGGTAATTCAAACCTGAATTTGTAGTAGTGCTAACTCAATAGATCTTTTAAATATCGTAGCCGTTATTTGCCTTCACGTGTCGTACGAATTAAATAATGCTGAGAACATATTTCAAATTCTTGCAAACCTCCCGAGCTTTCTAAGAAAGCCAATACTTAAGAACAAATTAATAGACTTCCTTTGTGCAACATCAGAGGATAAGGATAAAACGACGTCACTGATACTAGCGGCAGCTACATCAGTTGACTCTGATATCTTGTCGGCTATATTAAAATCTTGGTTTGAGGTTCTTGCAGAATTAGATACAGAAAAGATAACTGCTATTTTCAAAATTTATTGCGAAACCATCATGAAGGATTCTAACTCCATTAAAAGATTAGATATTAGTTTATTAGCCGTGGCTTTTTCAAAACTTGAAATTAAACAGAAGGAAAGGTTGAGTGATTGCATAAAAGAAGTATTTTTTACTCTTCCAGATAGGTACAAAATGCTAAGTCTCATACCTAAAGATGGTTTAGAAATACTAGATATGATATAATGGATGTCGTCTTTCAGACTCTTTATCTATCAGGATTCTTTTGTAACTCACCTTCTGATTTTTCTAGACCGAAGAATATCCTTTCGTGTCTTCGAAGTAGTTTTCTATGTTCAGGAAGAGACATATCTAACCTCATTTCATTCATGATCATTACAGCATATGCAGTCCATTCTTTCCAACAGTCTGAACAGGATGGGTATTTTTCAGCAGCCGGATCATCGGTAGTTATTTCGTCAAATATCTTACCACATTTAACACAGGTTTTCGTCATTAGAGATTATTGCTGTAGTCGTAATTTTATATTTATCGATGGGTTGCGTTCATTCCAGGGGTTTTATTATCAATTCTATTTGACCTAAATAGCTGATTATAAGGAATAGCCAAAGTTAGAGTAATTATTTATTACATTATATTTATGTGAAACCAGAAGTATTGAAGCAATGTTTTTGCTTCAAAAACAGAATAGAATCATCTTTTTATTGACTACCTTAGCTAGACTGGGCATTTTTCATACGGTCCAATGAAATAGTTATTGTCTTGTCTCTATTCAATACCAATAGGAATAGGAAATTCCGTGATGCAGTACGATTGATCCAACATCAATACTTCCTTTTCATTCATTTTCTTATATCCTCTTTCATCTTGTTATATGAATGAAATTTCTTTATGTGGTCCCGCATCTGTTCCATTCCGGTAACACTAACGTTACATTTCACACATTCATAAGGTAAATCCTTACCATGGATTATCTGTACATGTTGCATAAGTTCTTCGATTTTCCTAAACCTATTATTACATCTTTCACAGCCGTATCTTTTGAAATATATCATATAATTCATTTTTTTATTTGATTATGTTTGTCCCAGCATTCTCTACATAATTGACCCTTTACATCCCATTGTGGTTTTGGATTATAACGGATCAAGCCTATTTTTTTATTACACAATGCACAAAAGTTCAATTTTTTGTAGTATTCTTGTTCTTTTATATCATAACATTTTTTGCACAGCTTTGAGCCATTTGATTTAATATTCCACTGTGATTTTGGCTTATTCTTGTCTATCTCTAGTACAATCTCTTTTCCACAGCCAATACACAAGTCAGGTTTTTCTGCAATCCTCTTTTGTTCGTCCTTTAATTTTAAAGTGAATTCTTTGGTCTTTTCTATATGACAATCAGCACACAAATAGCCATCAATATTCCATTCGCTTGACGCTTTGTATTTGTGTTTTAATTCTTTGTTACAAATTGTACAATAAAAGTTCTTTTTACCTTTAAAAAAGGGCAAACTATTATAATGACAGTTTCTTTGGTTAATAAAACGCTTCGGGTTTGACATGTCTTTTGATATTCGGCTGCCTATAAACCTCATTTGAAGATATGCATATATACATACATTAGAATAATCCTATGTACGGATACAGATATAATAATACTTTAATAAAAGCACTATTAACTTCTTTCTAGTAATCGCTATGAAAAAAATTGAAGTAGTTGTTCATCACGAACAACTTAATGCAGCTTCCGCTGTATTAAAGCAATTAGATTTAGGAGGTTTGACATATTACGACTCAAAAGGCAGAGGACAGATACCCAGACCTCAACTCCAATCTGGACGGGGAACGTCTACATACACCCCTGAATTTAATACAAATAGCACAATCGTTCTAATAGTAAAAGATGCGATATTTGATAAAGTGATAAACAGAATCCTTGAGAACGTAAGCACAGGACGAGCTGGGGAAGGAAAAATTTTCGTTTCTGAAGTAGAAGATGCAATAGACATTGGCTCAAGGACTCGAGGAGAAGATGCTATATAATAATGAGATCACATGCATGTATATTTATGGCTAATCTCCCGGTACATCTGTAGTCAATCGACAGTTGCATATGTTGTATAAAAACGTGTTAGCGATTCTAGCGTCACATCAAACTTTAAATGAATTAGAAAATTATTAGACTATCTCACTGCAGGATCTGCTTGCCTAACCGAGTTTGTTTAGTACAATTCATACCTTTTTCAGTTGATTAAAAGTGGCAATCCATTAAAATTCATTACCGTCACTAGTGCTAGTTTTCTGACATCACTAATTGTTCAATAGCTTGGCTTAGATTCAACATGCCATGTCTCTTGGCATATCTTTCGATCTGTTCTAATTGCTTTGGAATTAAACAAATAGGAATCGATCGTCTGCTATTGTTACTCATGATTTGGTAATCATATATACACAGATTATTATATTTCTTTCTATGATGTCGTCCTATACAGAGCATTCGGTCAAACACCATATACATAGATGTGATATCTCATCAATTGATGTGTATAATTCTGAAATGTAATTAGCAATAGAATTCTGGAACCTAGCTCTTTGCTCGCACGATCTTTATCCTTTCAAGGACCTTCCAATATTCAATCTCACTACCTTGTTGAATTTTATCGCGTATCTCCTCTTCGACTGAGGATGCCTCAAACACTTCAAACGTTTCAAGATCCATAATTTGAAGCGTCTGACCTAGGATGGAAATTACTTGCCCATTTCTTTTGTCTATAAGTGGCACTTCAACATTAGCCGACACAGGAGAAACTAAACTATGTCTTGAGCCATCAAAAACCCCCATCGCAGCAACCCTTGCCTTTGCAGAGCCATGTTTACCTGGCTTACTGTGGTCATATGAAACGATTCTACAGGGTTCGCCGTCAATAATTATATAAGAGCCCACTTTCAAACTGCCTAAATCCACTGGTTTGCTCATTATTTCTCACAAAACTGAGAATAAACGTATTTAATATTTCTTATCACTTGAATCTTTCCAAAACCGACAAGCTAACTAGGTTAGTCAATGGAATACCCTTTCTTGCAACCTCTCTTCTTGTACGCTCACAATATTTTTGATCGCTCTGGTGAGTTTTTTGGCCCTCGACTTCGAGGACTATGACATTTTTAGAATAAGGAAACGTGAATTTCAAGTGTCTATTTGTAATAAGCATTAAATTAGCCAGACTTGCCTTTTTTACTCTGTCTCTCTTAGCGATTACGTTTGCTAAATCGCCAATCTCCGTTGAACCGTAGCCGTATTTCATAAAATACATTGAGATATAATTAAGCTTATCACCATTTCGTTCGAAGAGCTCCGAATTTAGATTAAACATAAAGGACAACTTCTCGATATTATATTTTTTTACGTCTGACAGCGCCGCATTTACATCAAGAAATGATGCAAGAATATAGTGATTTGCCTTGTAGGGAAAGTACGGAATACTCTCATCAGAGAAGGTTGCGGTTACAAAATAAACGTTAACAATGTTGATAGATTTCATCCATATCTCTAGTAGCCCTTTTAACTCGTTATGATGTGGCGTACAGATATAACCTTGTACGCGTCCATCTAAATCCTCCAATCCTATTTTCGTTACTTATACCAATATATATATAATATGATGTGACAAATATTACTAAGTATTATATAAAATAACTACTTTCGATGTTGTTGTTATAACAATGCTGTTTAGGAAACGTAAGTAGAGTGTTTATGGATTATAAATCTGTGTGATCCAGATAACAACGTGAATAAGATTAACTGCATTTTTCATGTTTTGCATAGAGTTTATCATGATCGGTTCATACAGTAAAACAGATACATAATTTTATACTGTCCAAGTTTTAATAGCATGAAAAGTATATATATCATTAGTGTCGCATGAAGACAGTTCAGACAGTATAACTCATGCATAAATCCATTAAAGAAATTCTATATAATAAAGATCAAAAAGACTCTTCCTCATTGTCGTCATCACGTCAGTCATTGTATTTTAGAAAAGTTGCAGACAAAATAAAGTCTGGTGAATTAAAAATTGCAATTTACGGTTTGGGTCACGTAGGATCTCCTATGGCCTCTGTTTGGCTTCGAGCAGGGGCACATGTATTAGGAGTAGATAGATCCATAAATGTATTGGAAAATGCAAGGAACGGGAAAACACATGTTCCAGAACCAGGTGTGAATGAAGCGTTCAGTTATGGAATAGAAACGGGCCATTTTAAAGTATATGAAGATCCAGTTAAAGCCTCCCGTGATTCTTATTTTAAAATGATATGTGTGCCCGTATTATTAGAAAGTAAAGGGTCTGCTGATTTAACGGCTGTCAAAGAAGTATCGTCTGCAATAGGCAAAGGATTAAAGAAAGGTGATGTCGTATCGCTAAATCCGACTGTACCGCCTGGAACTACTGAGGGTATTATATTACCCATTCTCGAAGAAGAGAGTAGGCTTAGAGTTGAGCAGGATTTTTTTCTAATCTATAATCCTGAGAGGATCTATGAGGGAAGAGCTATTGAAGATATTGAAGATAGATATCCTGCTATAGTCTCAGGTGCAGGCCCCAAGAGTATTGAAATAGGCTGTACTCTGTATCCTTTAATTTTTAGAAAGAAGGGGGTTCTGATAATGAGCAATATAAGAACCGCAGAGACAGAAAAACTACTCGAGGGAATATATCGTGACGTAAATATAGCACTAGCAAATGAGCTAGCAAGATTTTGTGAAGGAGTAGGAGTTAATTTCTGGGAAGCTAGGAAAGCAGCAAATTCTCAACCGTATTCTCATATACACAAAGCGGGGGTAGGGGTAGGCGGTGCTTGTATACCTGTCTATCCGCAGTTCATATTGCATACCGCAGAAAAAGTGAATATAGATTGTAGAATCACGAAGATGGCAAGAGATATCAATGATTCCATGCCCAAATTTTGTGTATCGCAGGCTGTCAAATTGCTGAATGTAAAAAAAAAAATAGTCGAGGATTCCATAATAAGCTTGCTAGGTCTAGCGTTCAGAGGCGGAGTATCAGATACACGCCTCTCCCCAACCTATACTGTAATTGAAGAATTCCGTAAGCTGAACGCGAGAGAAATTCGTATTCATGATCCATTGGTGAAAAATGATCCTTCCTTGCCAAAAGAAGAAAATATTATTCTCTCGTCGGATCTTAATACAGTTTTAAACAATGCGGATCTAATTATGATCGTAGCTGACCATAAAGAATACCAAGATCTAAATCCTGATCTTTTTAAAGGATCTGTTGTATATGATGGCCGCGGAATGCTAGATAGAAAAAAATTTGACAGCAATACATTTGCTGCGATTGGATCTGTTAATATCATGTAGCACAGGTGCCAGCGTGAATTCTAATCAACAGTAAAATATTCATGGTATAGATCTAATGATTATGGAACAACTCTTAAAATTGCAAGAATAATAGCACGCCAATTATTAATTTACGTTTATGCAAGCATTTTTAAGTTAGATTTAATATAGAGCAGCTAAGAATTCGCGTTAATTGGTTTCACTTAATAACAGAAATCATAAAAGACATCCTCTCAAACTCACCGTATCTTGGAATAATGGTTGTGTAACCATGATAGATCAGACCAAACTACCTGGTAGATTATCTTACGTTAAATTTGATGATTACAGAGAAGTTGCAAATGCAATAAAAAACTTAGTTATTAGAGGAGCACCAGCTATTGGTATTGCGGCTGCCTTCGGACTTGCGTTAGCAGCACAACAGAGTAAAGCAAAAAATATTAGTGAATTACTATTAGATCTGAATATAGCATATAATGTATTAAAATCTACCCGACCAACAGCAGTTAATCTATTCTGGGCATTAGAACGAGTAATTGAAAAGGTAAAGAAGTTGGACGATGTAGATGAGGTAAAAAAAGCAGTACTTAACGAAGCTCATAAAATAGCCGAGGATGACCTGAGAATTAATAAGCAAATTGGGTTAAATGGAGCACAACTTTTAGCAGATGGTGATGTAATTATGACACATTGTAATGCTGGCGCATTGGCGACCTATTCATATGGTACAGCACTTGGAGTAATACGATCTACATTGGAATCAGGCAAACGCATAAGTGTTATAGCGACAGAAACAAGGCCAGTTATGCAGGGATCTCGGCTGACTGCGTTTGAACTGCATTATGATGGTATAGACGTAAGCCTAATTCCCGACACCGCTGTGGGCCATATGATGTCAAAAGGAGCGATTAGGCATATAATAGTTGGTGCAGATAGAATTTTACGCACAGGACACGTATTCAATAAAATCGGAACATATCAGTTAGCGATTATGGCTAAAATGCACAAAATTTCATTTTATGTGGCGGCTCCAATCTCTACCTTTGATTTAAAGAATACCGATCCCAATAATATTGAAATTGAAGAACGATCTATGGATGAAGTGGTAAAAATTGGGAAAAAGAGGATAGCTCCAAAGGGTGTTAGGATTTTTAACCCTGCCTTCGATGTGACTCCTCCTACTTTAATAACAGCTATAATAACAGAAAAAGGTGTATTAAAACCCCCGTTTGAAGAAAATCTTCGGTTGTTATTAGGTGAAGCATAACTAGCAAATAATCCGGATTTACTATAGGCGGCTTACTATTACAAGGGATTTTGATAATAATCTGGAATTGGTAGCTGTTGAGCAGATTATGTGATTGGAATAAATTCGGTGTAATAGTGGTAGTGAAAATGGATAGCTACGGAAGAAGGAAAAAAATGGATACAAAAATACTATAATACAAGAGATGATTAAGATGACTTACAAAATATCTGATGTTTATATGTATATAGTATGTGTTCAGACGTGTCAGACCACACGAAATCTATCCGATCAATTTATATCCTATCGTTGGGCAATTTTACAATGAATGTCAAAAGAAGGAACATCCTTAATTAGTTATCATCCCTCAGATTTAATTATTAACACGCCTGATGGTTTACCATCACAGCCGATATTCATTTTATGTGACTCATGTTATTGGTGTGCCACTTATATGGATAAGAATAGAATACCAGGGAAGAACAGATGCCCACAGTGTAATGCGAATAATAACGAATTAACTAGCCTCCCTATCATGTCAAATGAATCATTTGCTTTTGATTATAATGACAAACGTGGAGTAGAATTGGAGTTTAAGCACAGATAGAGGGATTAATCTTATATATATTCTAATAATGGCCTAATAATGTAATATTCTTGTTCCAGTTAGTAAGTAATAAAGTTTTTATCATGTGAATGATACTTAATCCCTGGAGAGTCATGTCCACACAACAGGTTACTCAAGACCAAGTTTATTCGGCATTAAGAAAGTGTATGGACCCCGAGATTCCAGTTAATGTTGTAGAACTTGGACTAATCTATGGCGTCAACATTAGTCAGGAAAATAATGTAGATATTAAAATGACGATGACAACACGTGGCTGTCCACTGCATGACACGCTTGTAAATGATATAAAGAGGTACGTTAAAAAGATCAACGGGATTGGAAATATAGATGTAGAAATCGTTTGGGATCCACCCTGGAGTATTGAAAAAATGGATCCCCTTGTCCGTGAGAAATTAGGATTCGGAAAACCTAAGCTTAGGTTTCAAGTAGATTATGAGAAATATCAACCTTTGAAGGAAGGCAAATTTACTGAACAGCAAGATGGTTCTTTGATCCTAACAAACGAAAAAGGACAGACATTTATGGTAAACGAGGCAATAGTACAGTTCTGGAATACCTGTGACGGTACAAAGACGATAAACCAATTAACAGATCAGTTCTCTTCAAAACTTGGTATGCCCAGAGAGCAAGTTGAACAAGAGGTTGTTCAACTAGTTCAACAATTACTTGAAGCAGAGTTAATTAAAGAAAAAAATTAATAATAAGAATAAATTTTCAGCTTAAACATATGCTATGAATGATTGATTAGATTAAATAAATTAAGGAAAAGCTTGGGATTAAATTATTCAAATTATTCAAAAGTCATAGTTGAGCTAGGAATAGGAAATGGACAACTTTTAGAAAAAATTGCTGGCGATGATAGAAATGTACACACGATTTATATTGGAATAGAAATAAACGCTAACCTTTATGATGTGGCCAAGTCGCGTATTGGTCTTACTAATGTCATCCTGATCAAGGGTTCGTATGAGGCTGTAATTGCTACTTTTCCTGATAACTCTATTGACAAAGTTATTTCAATACTCCCAAGTCCTCAGTTCATAGATCAATCTCAACAAGATATTTGGGAGTCTTTCTACAAGTGTTTGTTTACAAAGTTAAAAAAGAATGGCATATTCCAACTCGTTACTGAATTGACCAATGATCTCTTTGAACCAGTGTCCGATGATATGTATGACGATTGGGTTACATGGCTTATTTGCACTTTTAATGGTATGGGCTACAAGGTATTGAGTAAAAAAGATGGTCCTCCTAGAGGATATTCAACAAGGTACCTGGATCAATTTAAAGGAGACAGCAAGAGAATAAAGATACTGACCCTAAATCTTAGAAAATGAATTTAAGGTATACTTAATTACAGTATATAAGAATTGATTATATGTAAATTCAAGATAGAAAAATATCTTTATATGTTTACAATCTCTATAAAAAAATAGCAGGTACTCTTTATGACTAGAACATTGAATCGAACACTGATGGTTTCTACAGAGTATCCCCCAATGCAAGGAGGAGTGGGACGCTATACTTTCAATTTGACAAGAGAACTTCGCAAAATAGGTTATGATGTATACGTTGTATGTAATGAAAAAGGTGATGGTCAATTTTTCGGACTTTCACCATATAACTCGCGTAATTCAGATGTACTATTAAAAATAATAGATGATGTAAACCCAGATATTGTACATGTTCAATTTGAACATGGACTATATGGCATTGTATTAGATCCATTAAATCCCAATAAGACTAGTACCAACATTGATTCATTTTATAAAATGTGCAAGGTTCCAATAGTTACTACATTTCACTCGGCATATACCTTCAAAGAATGGATGAGTCTAGTGGCTCCTCCAGCGAAAGTTGGTTGGACAGGAAAAGCAGGTATGACTGCAGGACTACTAAAAGGATATTGGAAGCACTTTTTGAATTACCGATCTTTCAACAATTTAAATAAGGAAAAATTGAAAAGGAGTCAAGCTGGTATAGTATTTTCACAACACCTCTCATCTTTGATAGGTGGTGGAGAAGTAATATATCATGGTGCTGAGTCTTTTGTATCCCCTCATCCTTCCAAAAAGGAAGCACGAACGAAATTCTCTCTACCACAAGAAGGCCGAATAGCTCTGGCACTTGGCTTTAGGACAGCTACTAAAGGTTGGGATATTCTTGTAAAAATGAAAATTCCGGATGGATGGTCAATTGTAGTAAGCTCTTCAAAAAATCATTATAATGAAGAAAATCTCGATTTGAATTTGGAGAAAAATAGTGATATCATTATACTACGGAAAGATTTTCTTAGTGAAGAGGATCTTGCGCTATTATTCTGCGCTTCCGATGCAATAGTACTTCCATATAAGGTGAGTTCTGGTTCCGGTGTAATGTTTGATGCTTTAGCTCATGGACTACCATTTGTTGCAACAGACTTAGAGTTTTTCAAAGAATTTTCAGCTCAAGGAGTAGGTATAACTGTCAAAAGGACTCATAATGAATTTTCCAATGGACTTGTAGCACTAGATCAAAATTATCTCAATTACAAAGACTCTGTAGATGTATTTAGAAAGAAACTTCATTGGGATATTATAGCTAAGCAACACGCTAAGATATATTCTGGTATACACAAAAAGAAGGATATTATAGCCTAGTGATCGCGCTAGGGTTACAGTTGGGTTTTTTTGCCTTAAGTATACGTCAATAATAATCTAAAATTTAATGGTATCTTGTACAACCATAGCTTGACTAATTATTCATCGATATCTATTATTTAGCGAGTTATACTCAGTAAAATCAAATCCCAAAAACTAAAACGATATAGATAAAGTCAGTATTACACTTTATTCCAATAAATTTATTTTCTAGCTCCAGTTATTATCAAGGTAATCAAACTCATAATAATAAATATCCATAGCGACCTTTAGCCCTAATGATAAATCTTTTCTGTATAGCATTATATGAAAGTCATGGCAAAAGCAATAAAAACAAATACCGATTTAGTGTTGTACTAAAATAACAACCCAGGAATAAAGATTATCTCTTTTATCTACACGTCTAATGATGCTACTTCAAAATATACTCAAGCAGATTCTCTAAATCTGCTATAGCAAGACAACATACCTTATCAGCAGCTCCGTAGTAAACAAACAATTTCCCGTCTACAACACAAGCACCAGTTGGAAAAACTACATTGTTAACGTCTCCATTCTTTTCATATGGTTCCTTGGGTTCTAAAATGGGTTCTCTTGTTCTCCCTAAAACTATCGTGGGATCCTTGAGGTCGAGTAATGCAGCCCCAGCTCTATAGACATGATTTTCGTTAACTCCATGATATATTAAGAGCCATCCATGTTTTGTCTTTATAGGAGGAGGTCCAGCTCCGACCTTTAACATTTCCCATTGTTGCTCTGGTTTAATAAGAAGAAAATGTTTTTCAAAATTTGTTAATGAACTGCCCTCGCCTATCCATATGCTGGGTTTATCAACTCCGTACATTGGACCCACCCAGCTGCTTGGCCTATGTAAAAATAAATACTTTGTACTCTCGGAAAGATTTGATAATCGTTGATTTGAATTTTGTGAAAAAAGAACAACATCCTTATTGTCAGACTCTTTGGTAGTTATGATTCCAAGTCTTGTATAATTACTAAAATCCGTAGTTGTAGCAAGGGCTGTTGATGCTGTAGGCCTTTGGTTTGCATAAGTTGAGAGTACTACATAACTTACATATGTTTGATGATCAATTTCTACTAATCTTGGATCCTCTATTCCATATTTTTCATAGTCTTCTTTGGGTTGTAATGCAATATCCTTTTTCTTATTGAAACAATAACCGCCGTCTGTACTAGAAGCGTATCCAATCCTTGAAATATATCTCTCGTATTCACCTACTGCTCTATACAGCATATGAATTCTAGAGCCGTCATATAAAACCGCACAATTAAAAACCGCTTTTGACTCCCACCAGTTGGACTCGTCTGGAACTAGTATGGGATTTTTCTTGTGTCTTTCTAGAATTTCCTTTTGCATATTTATATTC
>JBKPEX010000223.1:0-6066 GCA_046728625.1 Thermoproteota archaeon | reverse complement strand
CCTATGGTCATGTTATTGACTGGAATGATGTAATAAAGAAAGAGGCACGGGGTATTAATGATGCAGATCTAGGAGAGGTACAAGAGGTTGATGAAGATTATATTATCACAGAGAGAGGGACCATAAACAAAGAAAAATTTTATCTTCCAAAGTCTATTCCACATGGATTTAATGGTCATGTATTACTTTTTAATATAACAGAGAAAGAAGCAAAGGAAAAGTATTTGAGAAACAAATCAATCCCGTCACCTTCAATAGATGAGTCAGACATTTCAACAGTACACGGTTATGAAAACCGTGTTCAGGTTATAGAAGAGAGGCTAGCTATATCTAAAAAAGAGACAGTGCGAGAAGCTCGAATACTAAAAAAACCGTTAAAGGATATAAAGACCATGGATATGGAATTAACACATGAGGAGTTGATTATTGAAAAAAGACCTGCTGAAGATAAATTTAGCACCTCTGCATCCTCCTCATTAGCTGACTCTTCCTTTTCCCATTCTGAGGAGCCAACGCAATCCAAAACAGAAATTACTATTCCATTAGAGAAGGAAGAAGTAGTGGTTTCAAAAACGCCATATATAAAGGAAGAAATTGTAATAAGTAAAAAATCGGTAACTGAGACCAAAACGATAAATGAACAGCTTAAAAGTGAAAAGGTCAGTATTATAGGACCTGATGGACAAGTAATAGAAGAAGAAAAAGAAAAAGAAGAAGAAGAAGAAAAGTAGGGACAGAAAACACAACACACGCATGTCACACATCATTTCCTTCGCAACTGACTAATTCACACAATGGATTGTGGTCAGCTACTGCTGCATCATCTGTTATAACAAAGCGAACTATATATGAAGCGACCTATATCACTGCTTTTCTTTTCTAACACTTACAAATAGAATATTGTATATAGTATAACACAGATATGGAAAATACAAATCGAAATAATCATAGCACAGAGCCAATCAATGAAGATGAATCTAAACAACAAGAACAAGTCATTCCAGTTATAGAAGAAGACTATTCAATTTCAAAAGAAACTATTGCTAGCGAGGCAAAAATAGAAAAGAGGTGGATTACAAAGACCAAGACAATAAAAGTACCGATAACCTATGAGGAAGTATTTATCAATGGCAAGAAAATGAAATCAGCCGAATCATCTGAACCTTGGATATTGTCTATATTAAAAGATAAAATAAGCTCTGGCATGGATAGTCATAAAACAGCTGTAAAGCAATCCATACTTAAGAAAAGTGAAATTAAAGATGACCAGTTAGTTCCATTCTCATCTAATCAAGATGGGTCTGCAGAAATAGAAAAGGTAATTCCTCTTTTGGGAGAGGAAATCGAAGTTAATAAAAAAATGGTCAAACTAGCAGAAATTGTGATTAAAAAGAGAAAAGTAACCGAAAAAAAGAAAGTTGATATCAACATTAAAAAGGAAAAAGTAGTAATTGAATATCCTGATGGAAGTACTCAGGAATTAACATAGCAAGGATGACCTGCAATCAATACATCCAACATCTAATAATAACCTAATAATTTTTGCTAGAAAAATTCCTCCTAATCCCCCCTCTTTTTTATATGTGAAGTAAAAAGAGAATGAAGTAATTTTGAGTTTAGAAGTTAATTCTTCACTATTGTCTGGGTTTTATCGTTCTAATCTTAAGGAACATTACTACCCAGAGGCAGCATTTTGCTTAGCTAACTCAATACAGGTTTGCAAATGCTTCTTTTCTTCTTCAAGAATTGATTGTACTTTGGTTGCAAATTGCGGATTTTTTATGCCTTGCGTCATTGCACTCAAGACTTCATAATGAGCTAGTTCTCCTCCTTCTGCTATGCATAAGAATTCGATTGCTTCTGAAGAATCCGGTTCTTCGCCAAGATATGTTTCCATTATTTCCGAAGCTTTTTGTTCAGTCTCTTTCGCTGATTCTTGAACTGTTTCAGAATTCAGACCTTCGGACTGAGATAATTGTTGAACTAATTCTTGTAATTGAGTTTGATGATTGCCAGCTTCTTGTTTCATTCCTCCTAATTTACTCTTCATCCCACCTTGATCTAATAAGCCTCTTGAACCTAACTCTTCTACTGCTTTTTGAGCAGCAATTTCTAATCCAAGTGCTTCGCCTAATTTTTGTTCTAGTTTTTGTTTATTAGCCACGTGTAAGTATGTACATGATTGTTAATTAATAGAGCTATAATATTTACAGACCAGATCTAATTATCTATGTTAACCATACTCTGGATATGACACTTTACTCTTGCTGTAGAAATTCAGATGCCTAGGTGAATTTGTTATCGAGACAAAAGATGTAAAGGGATAACTAGTTTGTTATGTATGATGGTGTAAGATAAAATATGTTTCTATCAGTAACAAAACTTCCAAATCACATACCGGCGGCAGATAAACCTGATCCTAAAGCAGCTCAAGCATTGCAAGAAGGTCTTGGTGGACAATTCGGAGAAATGAGGACTATGATGCAGTACTTATTTCAAAATATGAATTTTAGAGGAGATGCAAAACCCTATCAAGATTTGTTAAGAAGTATCGCAGCAGAAGAAATGGGTCATGTAGAATTAGTTGCTAATACTATCAATGTTTTACTAGAAGGATCTTCACTCCCATCCACAAATCCGGAAGAGTTGCCATTATCAGTCGCTTTAGAATCACCTAACATCCATCACTTTCTAGTTGCTGGACAAAGCTCAAGACCAGTAGATGCTGCTGGTAATCCTTGGTCTGCCACTTATGTATATGACAGTGGTAATCTGGTTTTAAATATGATATACAATCTAATGCTTGAAGCAACGGGAAGACTTCAGAAATGTAGATTATATGAAATGAGTAACAACAAAGCGTTCAGGGCAACTGTATCTTATTTAATAGTTAGAGATTTAGTCCATGAGAAGGTATTTGCAAAGGCACTAGAGACGTTGGGGGTAAATTGGGGTAAATCTCTACCGGTTCCTAAAATAAACACTTCTGGAATGAAAGAAGTTAAGGAACTAGAGAGAAAGAACTTACATAACCAAATGTGGACATTTACTAGTAGTGATGAAAGCTCTGGACTAGCAGATATCTTTAAAGGATTGTCGCCTTTTGATGATGGAGGCGAATTGGAAGTAATAGAAGGCCATCCTGAAGGTTCAAATATACCCTTCTTTCCAGATGCTCCTCAGGAATTTGCTTCGGGATTAGATACAGAACTTAAGAAATTGACCCAACAGTTGCAACAACAAGGACAGGATCAACTTCGGGGAAAGAGACAGACTACAAATAAAGAGAGGAGAACATAAACTCCATACAAAATGAAGCTTTAAAGTACATTATTATATTTTGAAGCCAAGCCCTAGGCCACATCACTAGATATAGGATCTAGCTACGATATGCATATTCAAAGACCAAGTGAACTGAACTCTAAAATTGCTAAATAGTATTCTTCCCAAAAAAATGATGTATATGAGTATAGAAAATCTAGGAAGTATGTTCTCACAGCGAAGCGGGGTTCAACAGTCCATGGGCAATTCTGTAATGAACGTAATAGTCGGCTTTCTGGCTCAGAAAATGATAGGACAAGGAATAGGTAGTATGTTATCTGGCGGAGGAGGAAGTGGAAGTGGTTCAAGTGGCATAAATTCAGTATTATCAGGCCTAGGAGGATTGAACCATGATCACGAATTAGTAAGACATGTGCAACAAAATGCCGGCATACAAGATCCAGAACAAGCTAGACAGTATACACAACATGGAGTTGACATTCTCAATGAACAGTCCAACAACAATCCGCAGGGAATACAATCGATATTTGCTAATTTCCTAGGCAGAGGAGCAAATCAACAAGAACAAAAGAGCGGTAGCGGTGGTACTGGTGGGCTGTTAGGTGACATTCTGGGCTCCTAACAATTCCTATGTTTTACGAGTATCCCACACAATGTTCTGCATGATTAGACACTGATTGAAAAGTCAATCAATATTTGTTTTATGTTTTCATGTCCATTGGTTTCTATGATGACGTTTATGCATGTTAAACAGCTAATATATCATAACATTGTTCTGCTACAACAAGGTAAACTCAGTTGGGGAACGGTTCTAATATGAAAGGGTTATAATATATTAAGATCACTGAATCTCAATGAACAGATCTATATTGAAGCCGACTATGGTTATATTAACAACAGTCGCTGTACTTTTCTCATATGCGGGTTTCGCAAGTGTCTTTCACAACGATCATGGAATAGCTTACGCTCAAAACAATCAGACATCTTCATCCTCATCAAATCAAACCACTGCAAAAGTTACTGGCACACCGCAATCTACAATATTAAACAAGACAACAATACCTGCTCAACAAACAACAGTAAAAGTCAATGAAACAACAAAGCCAGTTGGACAACAGTCACTTAAACCACTACAGAATCTTACTCAACAACAGCCTAGCAACTTATCAGGTATTCAAAATAAAACAATGGTAGTACCTACAGGAAAAGCAACAACAACATTAGTAAATAAGACAACTGTGCCGTTCAATCAAACAATCGTAAAAAGTGGAAGTGCCAATCAAACACAGCAACAACAACAGCCTGGCAACGTAACTTCAGCCGCTGGTGGTAGTAGTAGTAATGCCAGTTCTGGAAATCAAAAGCAACAACAGAATCAGACCAATCCGTTGAGCAAAGTACCTGTAATAGGCAAGCTATTTGGTGGAAAATAAATAAACAAATTTTTTTTGTTTTAGGCTCTGTAATTCTTAAAGATATATCGTAACAGGTGGGGGCATCTAGGTAAGGCTCACTCCTATTTCCTAACTGATATTAGAATCTCACATATTGTTATTTGCTTTAGTACATTGATAAGTATCCTCAATATCAGAGAGAGATGCTATGTTATTACTAAACTACATACACAAAAAAACTATTCACTATTCGCTAATCATAATTATGGTATATCAACACCTAACCATTCATTTAATCTGTTTCTTTCAAAATCAAGCTTCTTTTGATAGAACTCATTTGACGGTGGATCAAGCCTACTAGTAGGACCTGCTTCATTATAGAAATCAACATCGATATATCCCGCTTTTTTATCTCCTACTTCCATAAAACAAAATCCTCTTCCGTCGAACTTAAGTGCTTTACCGCTGTTGTTATTTCTAACTTCATTGATAATTTGCTGGCTAACTGCCTTGGCTTCACCCTCCGCAAATATTCCGGCTTTGGGGATGGTTATGGAGTTGTCAAGTCTAATCTCAGTTACATCGCCTATTGCAAACACATTCTTGTATTTTGTTCTAAGGGTAAATCTATCGACGTCGATCCAATGTTGACCTTCATCTCCTAATAGATCAGAATTTTTAATGACTTGAGGAACCTGATGAGGAGGAATTAATACTAATATATCATAGCTTGTCTTACTGCCATTTTCAAATTCTATTGTTTTTTTATCTAATACTTTTTTAATCTTATGTGAAGCATGGAACTTGATATGGTTGTCATTAAGCAAGTTGACAACGTCTTGACTCATTTTTGGTCCAGCTACAGGTAATGAAATAGGTGTTGGCACATACATGTTCAAATCAATGTGATCTCTTGTTCCGTTACTAACCAAGAGATCACTGATTAATAATGACACTTCGTAAGGCGCCGGAGGGCATTTGTATGGAATATCACCTATACAAACTACTACACGGCCACTCTTTATAGAAAGTAATTTTTCCCGTAGACGTGGAACTTGTTTGGCATCATATACATTAAAACAACTTTCATAATTATGCTCAACACCACTGATTCGTTCTGGCGCAAGCTCGGCACCTAAGGCTACTATTAAGTAATCGTATTTCAGTTTGTCATGGTTGGTCTTAGTAGTAACGCTATTTTTAGAAGGATCTATACTTGTTATTTCATCATTCAAAAACTTAATTCCTTTATCTTCTAGCTTATTCAAAGCAACTTGAGAATGCTCCAGTCTTCTGCTTCCGCTCAGTATCCATAAATTTACAAGGCCCATCATAAAATACTGGTTTTTGTCAATGAGAGTAATTTCACATTCTTCCTCTTGAAGGCCCT
>JBKPEX010000057.1:0-3300 GCA_046728625.1 Thermoproteota archaeon | reverse complement strand
TCTCAATACTACTTTCGGTGCAAAGAGCGAAACGATAAATGATGGCAATCAGGAATTCGCGGAATGCAAAAAAATTAACTGAACAGATCGACAAGCCCTAGCCCCAATCCCTGGTGACTGTCGCAATTATTGAGTATCCTTTGTCAACTATTCTTGGAGCTAGAAAACAATCTGCTATTTTATATACCACGCAATCCAGCAGAGCCTTGACGTAACAACTTACCAATAATTTGCCTTTACCTTTTCAATTACTCTCTCGTGCTCTGGACTCTTCTTTCTTGCATAGGTTTCCATAGCAGATAATGGAACTTTACCCAGTGTCCTTGCCAACCCGGCGAAAAACAGATTCTTTATGGGATTGTCTCTTCCTACCTTATGCATAAACTTCTGAATTCCGTATTTGAAATTATGTTGCCATGTCTTGTACATTACTCCAAGCTTTGGGGCATCCATTGTATTTCCTATATCAAAAAATTCAGACTTTTCTAGCAAACCTATGGGGACGAATGTAAGAGGTGTTACTGTGAATTTTGAATCAGGCTGTTCCATTTCCAATTCATGGATTAAATTAATTGTCTCCCAGCTGTCTTCTGGGGTCTCGTCATTATTCAGTCCCATAATGATCGTAAATGCCGGTACCCAATAATTTTCATTTAATGTTTTAACAGCAGTCTTTACTACCCAGTGCCATTCTGATGGTGCATAAGGTGCTAACTTTCTGTCTGCGTACTTTCCAATGAGCCTTATACTTCCAGTCTCAAACCCGCATTGTATGCCGATATGATTCTTTGGACTTGCTCTTATGATTTTAGAGATGTTGGGAATTAATCTTTCATCCGCTATAGCCCCGGCAAGTGTCCCGTGGGTCGGATTTGTATGTTCTATACCTGTCTCCATAATCCCTTTGAATAATTCTTCGAGTGCTTCTCTGTTTGGTTGCATATTCTTGGTAGTTCTCGGATTTAGACCATACACAAAGATATCATCGCTGTGTATCCAAGCATTTTTGTGTCCTCCGTATTTGATATTTACCTCGATTTCCTTTTTCACCTTTTCCACAGGATAATATCGTAGTGGCCTTAATGTAACGTCACAGAATTTACATCCTCTACCGCACCCTCGCATGACCTCAACCATACCATGCATGCTCGGATTGACAATTGTTGGAATCTCATCTATCGATGGTTCGTAGCCATAATGAATGAACCTACCGTAGTGTGTCGTTCCGTTTCTCGGAAATTCCTTTATCTCTACCTTAAATTCACCTTTCTTAAATGGATTTGCTGTTTCCAACTCCCCATTTGCGACAGCATCAAAAAACCTTGCGCCTGCCCCATCGATCTCCGGTCCTATTCCGCCTAGGTCACCCTCTACCACTCCATATATGTTATATTCCTCAATCTTTGCAGGGTCATAATTATACTGCCAAGTTCCTGATGCACCAGCAATGACCTTTGCCTTACTTCCGTTTTTTATTTTTGCAGCATTTATTTTGTAATGCAAATCTCTGCAGTAGAATTCGTCAAATGACATTTGTTTCCTGCCGTATGTAAATGTCATAGTAACAGGACCCATGCCAAGAGGATCCATCTCATATGTTCCGACTACCTGGGTTTCTGGACCTATGAATTTGTCTACATGATCTGGGTGGGCAACTACCACATCCTCCCTGCTATAGCCATCTCTCAAAAGTGCTGCTTCAACCTTTCTTAGGCCGTAGGGTGCGTAATTAGCTCTACCATTTGTATGACCTATTGGATTGCAAATAAAGTCAAAAAGCATTCTGGGAGTAACTTGGTTACCAAAGATATGATACCAAAAGGAGCTTCTATCCCTGTTAGTATCTAGAGCTGGCGCACACCCAAAGAATGATGCAAGGGAAATGCCCCTGTAAGGTGACATAAGAGTACGATCTGCACTAAGGACAACTTTAGGATATTTCATAAATGGTTAAACATTGAATGCAGTTACTATCATAGATTTTAACTTTTGCTATTTTTGATTATATATTCTGTCGGACCAGCAAAAATTGTCTCGAAAGCATTAACCTAGGTTATTTATGATAATAGAACGACAGCAAACCCGTCGTTACCGTAAACAAATTGATTTTTACAAGGTAATATGCACAAATATAAGTCAAAAGATAAGAAAATTGGCTTTAAAGCCGTCTTTATTATTTTTTAGATGTGTTTTAAGCTGGATCTCCTTTAGGAGGCTGTCTGCGTACCTGTGAACTCTACGACTCTGTCATCTTTACCAAAATCTATTTGCAATATCCTGGCCTTCAAATTGTTGGCTGTTTCTTTGTAGTCTATCCCTTTATCGTCTATACGGACTACAAACTTTGCATCTTTATTTCCCTGTCCTTTGGCGTCTATTACATTCCTGGGAAGTTCTATTGTTAATTTTCCCTTATCTCCCTGGGAACCAAGAACGGCTACGATCGTTGCCTTGTCATTATCAGCAACTAAACCTAATACCTTGCCGTTAGTAATGTTATACTTAACTGGAAACGATTTACCATTAATTATAAGGTTAGACACACCTGTAAAGCCTGTTCTGTTGAAATTGCTCTTCACCACAGCTCCAGAAGATTGTGACGAGGTTGATGGTGTTTGTTGCTGTTGTTGTGGTTGTTGTTTCTGTTGTTGTGGTTGTTGTTGCTGTTGTTGTGGTTGTTGTTGCTGTTGTCCTGACGAAGATGATGAAGCTGAACTGTTACTAGTTGCACCCTGTCCTCCAGGTGTAGTAATTACGGTTTTATTGCCCTCTGTAGTTATTATGGTTTTACCGCTATTATTGGCGCTAGCACCGCTACTTGTACCTCCATTCTGTGCATTAGCTAACTGAGAATATAGTGGAGAAAAGGCTACCATCGCTGCTAATGCAATGGGCATAGCCCAGGCCAAAGCTTTCAATGTCTTTAACTGCGATTTTGAATTATTGAAGTTAATTCTAGTTGACGTAGTACTTCTTTGTGTCAAACAATCTAAAGTCTCCTTGCATACATATAAACCATATCTATATCCACACGAACTGTAAAATGTCCTGATATGTTATATACTATATCAAGATACTAAACAAACTTTCTGAGGTGTATTCTGTTATTAGACGGCACAACAATATCATCAGGACGTTTTTTATAGCGCACCTTCTTACTTCTCCTTGCCCTTGAGACACAGGTACAAGTTGGTCCGAGGAGAAGAACATGAAGAAAATGATGATAGTGCTACTAGTTGATGATACTTATTTTTTCATACCAAGACTTCTATTCTTTAACCTTAAATGACCGCTTCTACA
>JBKPEX010000154.1:0-8817 GCA_046728625.1 Thermoproteota archaeon | reverse complement strand
ACGTCTTTGCGCTCGCCATAGTAAACGCCAATAGCCTTCTCACTTATTCTGTATTTTATAAGACGTCTGATGTTTTGTGTGATCAATACTATCCTCGGTACGAGGAAAAGGATCTTGAATGTTCCTTCATTTTTATTTGCGGCGTCCTTATCTTCTTTTTCTGTGTTGGGCGATAAATCAGCTCGTGCTGGTGGAGGTAATCGATCATCGATACCTTTGTACGTCTGATTATATCGTTGCACCTCGGTTAGGTGGTCCTGCTTTGGCCAGCGTACATTTAAACGTCGTAAAGCACACTGTCTAGCGCACTCTAAAGCTATCTCAGTTTTACCAGTGCCAGTACTGAAAATCACTGAGCCGTGACAATCATTTCGTAACCATGCCTCTATGGCGTCCTTTTGATCTTTTTTCAGTTCAAAAGGAAATTTGAGTGCGAGGATAGCAGCCAAACCTAATGGATAGACTATGCATAACTAAAAAGCTTTTGGCGGCAATGACTGGCACAGCGACTCATATTGTAATTCAGATAATACTACTACTGCTACCTTTGCCTTCAAGCTAGATATCTCCGTGATCCAAAGAGTAGAGATTAGCAAGTACTGTCAGGTCGACTTAATTAAAATATATAATCGGCACACACTACTGTATACTGGTGCATAAATGAAAGTAATGGTATTTATGCTCAAGCAGGATGATCCTTCGAAATGTACAGCAAATAGGATGGCAAAGTTTAGGTTTGCGCAACCGACTCAGTATATTTCTAAGGATACACTAATTCTAAATCCCTTTTCTAAGTTTCTTCTTTGTAGAATTGACGCTAAAATATACAAATCATTATGTGTAATAGACTGTTCATGGGAAAAGGTGAATAACGAATTCACAAAAAGTAAAATACTGAGGTTCTCTAAAGTTCATAGACGCCTGCCTAGGTTACTTGCTGGAAATCCGACAAATTATTCAAAATTGGGTAAATTATCTAGCGCAGAAGCGGTAGCAGGAGCCCTTTACATTTTGGGTAGTAGAAAAACAGCACACGATATAATGAATAAATTCAAATGGGGCCATACCTTTTTCGACTTGAATTCTGAACCTCTAGAAGAATACTCTAGAGCTTCATCGCCAGAAGAAATTAGAGATATAGAAGACAGCTATTTTATTCAACATCTCGAAAGAGGATGAATATCAGAGTTTTTTTAACGTAGGAGCCAAGGTGATCGATAGGCCGGAAGGTCAGAACCAAGTCATGGTTGAGGATCTTATTATAATATGCATCTAAGCTTTGCGTAGGTTATTTTGAAGATTATAACGATCATCATGTCGGCATACTATAGTTGGGCAGCCCTAAGAATGTATATGTATTTGGCTGTTTGTAGAACCTCAGAGGTATAATCTATACTTCTATATTAGACGTCTTGATGTGAATTCAATGCGTATATGTGCATGCGAGCTAGTGTGCGGGTAACTCGTAAGAGAGGAAACTCCTCCCTCATTGTAGGCACCCGAATTAGCGATAATTATCTGGAGACAGTTGGCAACGGAACAGAAATGATATCCTAGGCAGAAAGAGCAGATCCCCTTACGTCGTTTGACGTGCTCAATGATGGTCGAAAGCCTGAGTGTTCTGCTATTGGAATGAAACATCCGTCCCGGGTGGAGCAAGGCCAAACAGAGCTTATGACCTACTCTTGCTCAGGTTGGCTGCTAAGCGGAATCTCGCATAAAACAAAAGGAGGGTTATTGCTAGGACGCACACATATCCTTTTTTTTAATTAATATGTTTACTAATCAAATCAAAATTAAAAGGACAAAGATAATAATATCTCTCTTCGTTGTTTTAGATCGACATATAACGCTTGAGCACCCTCATGTTTCCCAGCTCTGGCCAATCTTGCGCTCTTGCTGATAAATTTGGCTATGACGAGTGGATGATCAGTAGATTTCAACAGTTTATTGGTGATGGCGAAGAAATGACAAGATTCCTCGAAAAAATGGAAGACAGACCGCCAGTACAGTATCTCAGAGCTAATACTTTAAAAATAGAAACTGAAAAGTTATGGGAGCGACTCCGATGCAAGGGGTTTGAACTTGAACGCACCATCTTGCCAGAAGTTTGTATGGTCAGAAAAAAGACCTTGCCTGTGGGTGCAACTACAGAATATCTTCTTGGCTATTACTATATACAGGATTTAAGCTCCTGTATAGCTGTCCACGAATTAAACGCAGACCACAATCACACCACATTAGATATGGCTGCCGCTCCAGGAGGAAAGACTACTTTTATTGCTCAAAAGATGAATAACCAAGGTTGCCTAATAGCTCTTGAACCTGATCGCAACAGAATACCATCCTTAGTGTTTAACATGGCGAGATGTGGGATAATGAACACATGCGTTTACAGGATGTCAGGAAATCAAATTTACGATCTGAATCTAAAATTCGATCGTGTATTATTGGATGCCCCATGCAGCGGGGAGGGAGTAATCGGTAAAGATCCTTCTAGAAAAACTGGTCGTAATCCACGGGATATAGAATCTTGTGTGGTCCGCCAGATCAATTTAATAGAATGTGCTCTTAGGGTTCTCAAACCCAATGGAGTTTTAATATATTCTACCTGTTCATTTGCTCCTGAGGAAAACGAATTCGTAGTTAATTGGTTGATAAATAGATTTGAAGATAAAATTGATCTTGAACCTGTGAGATACGGTGGCAGCAGTGGATTAACCACTTTTGGAAAATATGCGTTCCATTCTAGCATAAAGAATACCAAAAGATTCTATCCGCATATTGATAATACACTTGGATTTTATATCGCTAAACTACGTCTTAAAAGAGATATTAAAGATTGAGGGAATCAAACCGTTGCCGTCAATAGACTGAGCCATTTGTATAAGAACATGTACAGAAGCCCAAAAAGAGAGGAAATGACCATTCTCAGGAGGTTCTTCGATAAATGGGGAGCATTTGATTTCATAAGGAATAGAAAACTCATGATAAAAGAGAAGCGGGTAGAATCCTCTTACTTTGTTCCGACCAGGAAAAAAACTCTGTTCCGCAAAACAATTAATAGAAATGTAAATGAAGTTTATCTTTTATCAGATCTGGCAGAAAAAATTCTCCTTGATAGACAGCCTTTTTTGGCAGGTCTCATGATAGGAGAGTTGAACAAAAAGCTATTTACACCATCTCTACAAGGGGCTGACATTATTGCAAGAGTCAGCCATCAGTTTCCATATGTTGTCGTTAACCTGATGGCAGAAAAAGTAGTCTTGTATGGAAAAAATATCTTAGGTCAATCTATAGTAGATGCAGCAGAGAAATTAAAAGAAAATGAATTAGTTATTCTACTAAATATGAATAAGGAACCAATTGGCATAGGCAGGACGAAATTTAACAAAAAAGATTTGCTACGAGTGGGAAAGGATACAGTCACCACGGTGGCAGATGTAGGCTACTATTTGCGCAACGAATCGCGAGTACCGTAATAAAAGTATGTAAATGTGCTTTCTCTCGTAATATTGGCTCTTCTCATTTTCTAGCCTTCACGAGAACAAAGATCGCTACTGCCCCCATCATTCCACCCAGTACAAGCAACACCTGCAACGGAAAGCCCCCGGTAGCAGTTACTGTGCCTTCAGGTGCCTGTTGGGAGACAAAAGCCAGCTCTCCGCCACTAGACTTTGCTATCCTTGAAAATCCTGGGATTTGTATCTGTCCGCTGGGTGGAGGAGTAGATGAATGAATATCCACTTTGGTACCGTCTACAGTTGCGCTACTATCTGCTACTTGTTCAGTCAGGGTTCCCTCTCTGAAACTACTCTCACCTAAGGAATAGATAGACACAGCTCTAGCACCGCCTTGTTCACTAAAACCAGAACCAGCGGCACTGGCTTGGCTACCAGTGGGGTCAAATAAAAAGTGCCAAGTGTCCATCGGCCTTCCAATATCTGCAAAGTCAAATAAAGGATCTTTCATTAGATTTGCAGCTGGAGAATTTAATAGCTGCTTTGCTATCTGAGGGTGAGTAGCCTGTAGAAGAGCTATGGGATAGTTTACAGGCAATTTACCATATTTGGGACTTTGCACAGTTAATGGGTCGTTCACTGCTACACCTCTCCAGTCCAAATCAATAACTGTTCCCTGAGATCCGCTTTTCTCAAGGACTATGTTGGAAATGTTTGGCTTTAATTCCAGCTTGTATGAAAGCGAGACCTTATCGCTTTCTCCTCTTATGTCAGCCGTATATGTTAACGTAGCATTATTAATACGAACAGGACTTTTCTTTTGAGTTGCTATTGCTTGGTTAAAAGAAGAAATTACCTGATCCATTCCCCCTTCGGTTCCATTCAGGGTGAAGCTTACCTTCTCGCTTTTACCGTTGAAAACGCCTGCTATCTGGCTGCCAGGATCGTACGCGAGAGTAAGGAATCTAATGCCCGTTAGAACAGCGGTAGCGCTGTTATTGCCAGGAAGCATTAAAACCGTCATTTGGACGGCATAACAATTGGAAACAAGTCCCATTAAAAGCGACAACGAAAGAACACCAGAGAAAAGAACGAATCCTCTTCTTCTAAAATGCACAAAAGACGTTCTTTATACCTTCTTATAATCTTTGTTGACCTAACTCATATCTAAAATGACTGAGATATACAGCGGATAATTGGCTGCAGCAAAGGTGAGTCCCAAGACGAGTGCCTTTATCTACTATAGAAAAAGCATATGAGAAGTCAACGATTTTTGAACTGTAGCAGGATAGGCTAAGAAAACCTGTCACTCTTTCTTTTCCGTTTTTGCGAATGCTCGCGAGAAAAATTATGACGTTGGATTTACTTTCCGGTACTGTTAAAGACTTATAATTCTAAAGACAGAGAAACACGCATACCTTGATTACTATTCTCGCAGGTGGAACGGGATCAGTGAAAATAATACGCGGTTTAGCGGCATCCACCAGCGAAGATCTTTACATTATCTCCAACGTGGGCGATAATATTTGGATGCACGGGCTTTATATTTGTCCAGATATTGATACCGTGTTGTATGGATTAGCAAATCAATTAGACGAGCAAAAAGGCTGGGGAGTTAAAGATGACACATTCAATTTTCTTGATCAGATGAAGTTGCTTGGAGAAGATATATGGTTTAAACTGGGCGACAAGGATCTAAGTACGCATCTGAAAAGAACTGAAATGCTAAACAATGGTCGAAAATTGAGTGAAATCACAGAATGGATGAGGCGAAAGTATGCCATCTCTTCTAAAATTATTCCTGCCTCTGATGATCATGTAGAAACACGAATAATCACGAATCTAGGGGATATGCATATTCAGGAATTTTGGGTAAAGCATAAAGCGCAACCTCACGTTAAAGACATAATATATAAGGATAATAAAAGAGCACGGGCTCATCCCTTAGCAATCGAAGCAATCAGGCAATCGAAGCTAATTATTATCGCACCGGCGAACCCTGTTACGAGCATAGGGCCTATTATCTCATTAGCAGGTCTGAGAGATGAATTAATCAGCAATAAGGAAAAGACCGTAGCCATCTCACCGCTTGTATCCAATGCCGCTGTAAGCGGTCCGGCAGTAAAGTACATGCATGCAAAGAAAATAATAAATTCTCCGTTGGGAGTAGCTAAATATTATTCAGAATTTATAAGTAAATTCATTATTTCTCTGGTGGACGAACCTCTGAGACATAGTATATTTGATATGGGTATCAAAGTCCATCAAACCGATATACTGATGGCTAATAGACACGAAGAGCGAAGATTGGGATTGTATTTGATAAATCAATTCATATAATGGGCGGAGTCGGTAGTCTATTGAAGTTATTTGCAATAATTCCAGTCAAGAAATTTGAATGCTCTAAATCACGCATGGCTGCATTCCTGTCAGTGGAAGAGCGCGTGAAATTATCACAACTACTTTTAGATCAGACAATAAAAACTCTAAAAAATACAACGACACTATCTGAAATTATAGTGGTATCAATTGATAAACGTGCGCAGATTGCTGCGGAAATGCAGAACATCTCGTTCTTAGAGGAAAGTGTTGAAAAAGGAGTAAATGCGGCTGTGAGCATTGCTGACCGTTATTGCACAAATTATGGGGCAGATGCCACTATTGTAGTTCCCCAAGACCTGCCTCTGCTTCTACCAGAGGATGTAGATATGATGTATAACATCGCAATAGAACATGAGAAATGTTTGTTAATCTGCCCCTCTCTTGCGTATGATGGCTCAAACCTCTTAGTCAGAAAACCACCCCTCCTTTTGGCTAAAACTCATTATGATAATGGTAACAGCTATTTTTCACATATGACCTCCGCCATGGAATCAGGTGCCTACGTCAGGGTAATATTCTCAGAGCGCGCGATGAGAGATCTAGATACCATTGAGGATGCGATGTCTCTGGTGAGCAAGGGAGGTAATTTCAGTAATCATAATAATAAAACCAATAACAATAAGGCACTTTTATATTTGAATTCTAAATTAGATTCCAAGAAACCGTGGCATGTGTTAAGGAAACAGCAAGGAATAAAACGCAATTTCTAGTCTGTTCTTACACAACGCGTCCAGCAAATGATTATGTTTTGATCGTATATACGTAATATCTTCTAATTGATAATAATAACCTAATAAACAGACGTCAGACAATTTCTTTAAATTTACTTAAGCTGCGATCATATCTCCGTTTGGTTATTGTATGGTTCTAAATTCTCATGAACTCTGGGGATAATCTATACGCCATCAGTTATTGACATATCATTTATAATAAGACTAGAGTTTAATACGATAAGGTATGCAGCATATTACCAAACAGATAACCATATGACAATGTACACCCATCCGGTATTAGTTGCTTGCATCTTATGCTACTTTTTTCCAAGTACCTTTATTTCTGCAACGCTGTAAGAATCTCCCTGTGTATTTCCTAGGAGGGTTATCTTTACATATCTTGCCTTGGACGCTTGATCATTTAGATTAGCGCTATACCATTCTTTGCCGGATACTAAACCTGTGTTTTGATAAAATATCGGGTCGCTGAAATGTGTCCCATCAGTCGACGTTTGTATCATAAAGAAGTTAACAACCTTGTCTCCGTTGTCAAATGACATCTCGATATTACATACGGCCGACGCTATTGCAGCATCTGATTTTTTCTTTGTTGTAGATACTTGTGACCCCAAGTCTAGTAATATCCAAGAACCCTTACCTTTCGTTGACCATGCGGTGTCTATCTTATTATCGAGAACGTTGGCAGGAATCGAATTCCGGATTTCACTCGTTTCATTGTTATTATTTAAAAAATGATGGTCAACGTCAGGATTATCAGTAATGCTATTGCGGCTTGATTTGACGCCTGACACGTCAACAACTGAATTGCTGCCCGGGCTGTTACAGGATGATGCTGGAGAGGAGGACAAGGAAGGCGATTTAGATCTATCCTCTTTGGATTTGATGTCTACAAGCGTTGAATATGATGCATATAGGCTGTTTGAAGTGCCAGAAGAAGATGTTGAAGGCTCACCCTTAGATTCGGCACCATATTGTACTTCATGGTTAGCGTTATCTTTGGCAAATACCGCATGCACCTCTAGGTTCTTTTTCCCTGACACCCCAGATACGTCAAAAGTATTCCCGCTTATCTTTTTTAGTGGAGTCACTGAGTTAATGTCTGCGTCGTAGTCAATTACAAATGCGTCCACTTCCTTTGGATTTCTATCGAATTGAAAACTTATCTTACTTCCCTCTTTCAATGCTAAAGCTGTTCCCACGGTATCTGGCAGGGTTGGCAATTTTATTTTATTTAAAGAGACGCCGTCGTAAAAAATGAATGGATGCAAATTGTCGTATTTTTTACCATTATAGATCAGGCTAATACTGGGAGGTAGCTTGGATGTGGGGGTGGAGGTAGAAGAAGGCTTTGCAGACGTAGCCAAATAAGACGATGCCGGCGTCGTTGTTGATGATGAAGACGGTGTAGTAGTAAAAGCTATTGATTTAGAAGGGGCTGTTGCTGCAAATGCGGGAGAGAAGAAGTGGCTTTCCTCGTTTGATGAGGCCGGGTGATGATGTTGATTATCGTATGCGGGATAGAATTGCGATAGCGGAGTCGAGAATATAATAATAGCATCGAAATTGACGGAAAGAGCAATAAGAGTTGATATAGTAACTGCTATGGAAAGTAAGAATATTCGAGGTATTCTGGTTTGCATTTTCATTGTCTCATTTGAAAAATAAGCCAGTCCAGAGGATTTATCTATAGTATTCAAATCTTGTTCATGGCGTGTTTACAACATAAGAATATTTACTGGATGCTAAAATAATGTTTACGTAGTAATGAAAAACAGGCTACCATAGTTTGTAAATATATCTCTAGACGCGTAATATTAACCCAGTTCAATGTTGAACGTAAACGGATTAAAAATTATCTAGATGACTGATTGCACAGGAAATTCAGAAGTTCATGTATTTCAAGTAAATATCAAAGCGCTTGACTGAAGTGCGTATGATTTACACTTCAGCCAAGCATTTGTTCCCCATCGGTTTGGTCGATGTAACTTTTCTATCGATTAATTCCAATTTAAATGTGATCCTGTAAATATGACTTTGTATCCGCATCTTTTAAATGTGTTAGCAGGAATAAACAATGCAATAATGCAGTTATTAGATACGAAAAAGGCTTATCGTCTCTTAAACGTAGACTGCGCAACTAGATATAAACAGAAGCTGTTATAATTTATTATTCTTATATCAATATATATTATATGGGAGAGAAGCAGAGCATAATAGTGGTGATTGGTATCGGTGAATGG
>JBKPEX010000412.1:0-2859 GCA_046728625.1 Thermoproteota archaeon | reverse complement strand
CCAATAATAAAGTCTTGGTCTAAAACAAATGTAGCCAGACTAACTAAACTACCTAGAGATAAATTAAAAACTATTAATTTGCATCACGAAATTGAGAGTATTACTAGTTTTTACAAGAGAGGTAAATTTCACTCGTATTTTGCTAGATCTTCAAATATGAATAGTTACTTTCCATTAGTCAGTGTCATAATACCTGCTAGAAATGAACAAATGCATATTGAAAGGTGCCTTTACTCCCTAATTGATCAGAATTATCCAAATTTTGAAATTATTGTAATAGATGATAACTCTACGGATGCTACACTGAAAATAATACAAAAGATCAAAAATGTCCAAACAATATTACCTTCAGATAGGCTTAAAATCATATCCTTAGTCGATAAACCAGAAGGTTGGACTGGTAAGACTTGGGCATCCCATCAAGGTTATTTAAATAGCAAAGGAAAAATCCTCCTGTTTACTGATGCAGATACTTATTATAAAAGCAGAAATGCTATATTGCAAACGGTTTCATATATGCAAAAAGAAAAGCTACAGGTATTAACCGGCATACCCTTTTTGGAATTAAGTGATTTCTGGTCTAAGATGGTTATGCCTCTATGGAATCTATTCTATGAAATTTTAGGATCAAATCCATCTGAAATCAATAATCCAAAATCAAAGGTTGGATACCTAATGGGTAGTTTTTTTATTATATACAAGGACATATTTGAACAGGTGGGGACGTTTAGAGCCGTTCGCAATACCATACAGGAGGACAAAGCCCTTGGTTCTCTCATTAAAGAAGCTGGTTATAATATGAAGATTATAAAAATACACGAAATCATGTCAGCAACTTGGTCTAGAGACCTTGCGACTTTGTGGCACGGTATAGGCAGATCACTTGCTCATTATGGCTTGGAAAGCAGGCGGCACATAGTTAAAGATTGTTTGATTATATTTTGTATGGCTGCGGTGCCATTTATACTCCTTCCATACACCTCGTCTGGGGTTATACAAGATCATTTTAATTCAACGTTAGCATCATCATCATCATCTCCATTTGTTATGCTAAAGACAGGTGTATCTATAACAGAACATTCTTTATTGTTGCTCAATATTTTGTCATGCATGATGATAATTATTGGAACTGCCGTGAAAGGCTTGGTAAAGTACAAGCTTAATCCTGTATATTCCCTTATGAGTTGTCCAGCGGTAATTTTTATTCTAGTTGTATACTGCATAAACATCGTGCCACTATTTATATCAAAAAAAGTAAAATCATTCGTTTGGAGTGGAAGGTTATATTAATCGTTGCGTAAGTAAAAAGGCAGAAGCATTAAGACAGGCTTTCAAATATTGATGTTGCAAAAACGTCTTTTCCCGGATGCTCTCATTGTATCTGAGTTATCATGATGAATACGATCCTTCAATGCTGGGTCGTAACGTTTTAATTAATAGAACTATTTTAAAAGTATTTTCCGACTATTGCAGTCGGCAGCAAGTTGACTCTATATGCTTTTTAGCAGTATAGAGAGGCCAAGCATTTTAGATATTAGAGAGAACTCCGGTATTTCTATATTAGAAATAAAAGAATGAGAAATTATCTAATTATAGATTGTTTAGATATCAGTAGTATATTTTGGTTCTTACTGCTCTGCTATATATGATGTTTACTCTCTTAAAACTAACTTTTTAAAATATTCTTGCAACAGTATGTCATCCTCTTGAAACTTCTCAACCTTGTAATAGTGTTTTATGTTTTCTAATATTTTATGTCTGTTAATATCCTTATCATTATCACGATTAACGTTTATCGATTTTCTTATTTCATCTCTATTGTATATATCTGCTGTTTCTACCAAATATTTGAACAGTGTGAAAAAAGACAATACCTTTTTTAGTTTACAATTTCTGAGAAGCGTAGCAAAAAAATAAAGAGAAAAAGTGGGGCGCATTCCCTGTTCTATTTTATCTTAGATTGAAGGAAGCCTAATTTTACCGATGTCCTATCTACAACTGAGGAATACTTGCCTAGTTTCTGCGTGTAGACGTATAACAGTGTATCTTCCCCGCTAGTGCCGGCAGCTACAGATTTCTTAATTGTCGTACTGCTTATTTTGTGATATCCTAAAGTGGAAAAGTGCTTATCGAAATATCCTTTATCTGCTGCTGGCACGACGAATAGACCTGCTGTCACCTGAGTTGTGTTAGTTAGAGGATCGTTTGGTACGCCCCCCTTATCGACTACATTTATCGTTCCTTTAGCTGTCGGAGATTGAGGACTTGTAAATGTATAGACTCCTTTTTTATCAAAGGTATACTCTGTGGCATTTCTGTAGGGAATAGACGAGTTAGAAAGCAAAGTTTTTCCACTTTTGGCATCTTGCAGTACTATGCCTTTAGGTGTACCACTAATGCCATTCACCCAGATCGCTTTTGTTCCCTTGACTATTGTTGCATCCATTGGCAAAAATTTTTGGTCCGTTAAAGTCGGGTTTGGTATTAAAATGACTAGATTCTTAATATCTGCATCCACTTTCATGCTATGGGTTGTGGAGATTTGTTTAGCGTCAAGCCCAGAGGATTGCGCAGACGAGGGTAAATTGCTTATAGGTTGGTTCTTGTCGCCGCTCTTTTCTGAGTTTGGAGAGCCGGGGAATATCAACTGAGCATTGGCCTTGTAAACTCCGCCACTAGCTGTCCCTAGGGTAACTAACATAATTACAAATGAGATCGTGGCTATCTGCAGTATTGTCGGTTTTATCTTTGTTGTTAATAGTCTCATAACATGGCTGATTTAGATAGCGGAGTTATAAGCCTTCAAGTCTAAAGTATTTGACTGTTAAATCTGCTAGTCCTTTATCGTCAGAGAATATA
>JBKPEX010000230.1:0-2672 GCA_046728625.1 Thermoproteota archaeon | reverse complement strand
TGAAAGAATTTTAAGTTGTGGAATTTTATGTTGCAATGTTACAAATGGTGTTATCATGAAATTTGATGTCAATGTACTTACAGTTGTTAAACTTCCGATTATGTCTTTGTGCCTGAGCAAAAGACCAATTTCTTCCTTTGTTTCTCTTATTGCAGTATGACGTAACGATTTGTCCCTTAACGAATATCTTCCTCCAGGAAAAGATATTTCTGACTTGTGAAACTGAAGACCAGAGCTTCGCTTTGTTAAAAGAATATGTGGTGTTTTGTAATTGTAATGAAATATAATCATAACTGCAGCGCTACGAGACAACTTATCATCATAATGTGGCAAAAAAATGGTTTGTGGTTTTGCAATTATTGGTTGAATTTTTGAGGCAATCTCCTCAAGGCTTAACATTTGTATTTATATTTTGTAACAAAACTATAAAATTAAAGTTACGGGATTGTGCATATGAATAAACCATCGTAGACAACGATCAGTCTACTGGTGATTCTATTTTGTCATAATAACTTCGTTCTCAGATAATCTAACCTTTTTCTATAATGTCTTCGTTTAATCCTAATAAAATAATAGTAATATATACAATCAATAAATATCTAAAGCCAAATTGAGGATCACTTACGAACTAAACCCTCCAAAAATAGTGAGAGATGAGCGTTTAGATCTCTTATCAATAAACCAAGAAATAGAGATACTTTTAAGACGTGCTTCTTCGTTAGTCGAATATGCAGATGGAATTCACCTAACTGATTCCGTTTTAGGAGTACCGCGTATGTCTAGTATTACTGCTGCACGATTCTTAAAATTGGCACATAATCCATTGAAAATAAGTTGTAGTATAAGAACCAGAGATAGAAACTTTACTGCCATATGTCAATTTGTATTGGATGCAATATTGCTAGGGGTAGATAGCTTACTGGTTTTAATGGGAGATGAGCCCTCCTCTGGTCCGAAAGGTTTTGGACTTAAACCCAGCGATGTAATACATATGCTGAGATATGAAAAGTATGATATGGCTATTGACTTTAATCTGACAATTCCAAGTGAAATAAAAGAAATATCTTGTATTCAAAAGAAGCTAGCGGCGAAACCTAAAGCTTTTGTTTCTCAATCAATAAAGTCCTTGTCAGATCTAGGACGCATTGTAGATTATATAAAACCCTACGGTATTAAAGTAGTTGCATGTATTATGGCTCCTTCAGAAAAAAACAAGCTTTCTGCCGAGATGATAGGACTAGATTTCAAACAATATGAAAATAATCCAGTCGATTTTATAAGACAGGCAGCTGAAATTGCAGATGAGGTACTACTTACTTCTCCAAATAGTTTTAGGACAGGAATTGACCTGCTCTCATTGTTAAAAGGAAAATAATATATTTATAGTTACAAGTTACAAGTTATCTTCCATTCTTCTTGTTGTGATTATTTCTGTTTTAAGTTCATCTAATACTTTGCTTCTATATGGATGCAAGTTATTGTCCTCGCTTAATCTTGGCCTCCTATAGTCAACAATAATCTCTTTTTTTACCCTTCCTGGTCTACTTGTAAATATTATAACCTTGTCTCCAAGGCACACAGATTCAGTTATGTTATGAGTAACAAATACTATAGTTTTTCTTGTTTTAGCCCAAATTAATTGTAATTCCACTAAAAGTAAATCCCTAGTCTGTGAATCAAGTGCAGCGAAAGGCTCATCCATCAATAATACCTCTGGATCCATAACGAGTGCTCTTGCAATCGCAACTCTTTGCTTCATTCCTCCGGAGAGTTGATAAATATATGCTTCGGCAAATTTTGTCAATTGCATCATATTGAGATAATGCATTGCTATTTCATGCCTTTTTTCCTTTTGAACACCAGCCATCTTGAGGCCAAACTCCACATTATCTAGTACTTTAAGCCATGGGAATAACGCGTTTTCTTGAAATACCATGATCCTATCTGGGCCAGTCTCTACTGCCAACCTGCCATTAAGAACTACCTCACCTTCGCTGGGTTTATCTAATCCTGACAATATGTTAAGTAAAGTGGACTTTCCACAACCAGATGGACCCACAAAGCATACAAACTGTCCCTCTTCAATAGAGAGATTTATATCTTCAAGGGCAGCAATTTCATCTACTCCAGCATTATTGTGTATTGTATTAGTAAATCGCTTACTGACATTTCTGACTTGAAGCTTGGGCAATTAATTGAAGGTAAAATGTACTTGCTTAGAGAATTTAATCCTTTGTAAAAAGCTGTTCCTGCCAAATGCTTGGCAGTAAACAATATAATTTTGATCTGGCTTACTGATACTACGACAACAAGAATATGTTTTCAAGTTATACATGTTATGCATAAAACTGCTGCTACTACTACTATTTGTATGTCAGGCAAGTCATTTATAATCAATGATGTAAAATTATCATTATCGACTTTATGCTTATTGTGACATTACACAAGACATTTCTGAATCTCATCTATTGCTGCATTAGTCTTAAACGCAGATGGATTTAGAATAGACTTGGAAGCCTGATATCCAGAAGCTCTTAATTTATCTATTACCTTTGTTAACGGCATGGAATTAGTTTTCAATTTAGACGCTATTTCATCAGAGCGAAAATAGTAAGGAATATCATCAATTTCATCAGAGCAGATTAGTAATAATTTATTCATAGTCTCAGTAC
>JBKPEX010000099.1:0-4324 GCA_046728625.1 Thermoproteota archaeon | reverse complement strand
AAAATATTGATTTAGTTAATGTAATTGTACTCCCTAAAACCAGCTTTGTCAGCTGTAATACCGCCGATCTTTACTAAAACAAATTCTTTACGAGTATTCAAAATAGAATCATTGAAATTTCTTTCATTTCCGTGAAGTATCTCATATTCTTCCATAGAGATTTTTGTTCGGGGTCCAATTTCTTCTTCCAAATTCATACGTTTTACAATTTCTTGGTACTGCGGTTGTATTATGCCACTAAATACCATTGCACTGCTACCACTGCCATAAGATCCAAATCCAATTCTCTTATCTTGGAGATCGGTTCCTTTTTTAAATTCGAATTCAAGTAGACTTCTAAAACCCATATACATTGAAGCTGTATAGAGATTTCCTATTATAGTAGATGCTTCAAGTGAGCTTGCCATTTTCTTTTCGAATACTTCATTATAGAAAGAAGTATGCATAAATGCATGTCTGAATTTTTCATCAGCTTTCATAAATGTGGTATCAGCAAGAATCGATTCAATTGTACCTCGGGGATCTTTTGGCACTGGTTCTTCCATTCCTATTTCCTTTATAATTTGTGGCCAGCGTGGAAGATGTCTCCACTCATGTCTTAACAAATATGCCAGGGCTTTTTCGCCCATTTTTCTATAAGGAAGATGAACACTGAATAAATCAATATGATCAGTGATGGATTCGCCATCTTCAAGATGAATTAAATTGGTGCGTATAGCCTTTTCTTTATAACTATCAAAGGCTTTTCTTACCTGAATTAAATATAGCAGATTAGAATAATTCCCATTAACAAGTGGAGTTTCCTTTCCAAATGGTCTGTAAAAGTCATATTCGTTCTTGATAATTGTTGAAGCGACTTTTTGATCAAACGCTAATAGCCTAGGATTTTCTCTAATCAACATAGCAACGGCACCAGCTCCCTGTGTATATTCACCAGCAGATCCAATATCATATTTTGCAATGTCACTTACAATAACTATAGCAGCTTTACCATTATTTTCTTCTGCTCTAATCCAATTTGCGTTATCATAAAGCGCATAAGATCCACTTACGCATGCAAACTTACATTCGATTCCACCAGCATGTTCAAAGGAAGATTCTCCATAAACTTGTTCTAACATTCCTATGACAAATGAATTCATTGCCTTAGATTCGTCAAGAGCAGATTCAGTCGCAACATACATCCTTCCGATATCTTGAGGATGTAAATGATTCCTTTGCATTAATTTTAAACATGCGTTTGCAGCCATACACGCTGGATCTTGATTGGTGTCAACCAAAGCCATCTTTTTTATTCCTATACCGTATTCTAATTTCTGTGGCTCAATTCCCCTTGCTATAGCAAAATCCTTATAATCTACATAAAGTTTCGGTATATAGATAGCCAGATCGTCTATACCTACTGGCATACAATTCACATTATTAAATAGACATTTAAAGGTATTTATAGATAGATTTGACAAGTAGATTTACTTTTATAGATACGAAAATTTCATATTAAAATGATATTAAACAATATTTTCTACTGTGATCCATAACTTCTTAATGGTACTTTATAGTCTGATAGAAATTATTTCTCTCTGCAGCTATAAATCCAAGCTGTTTTATAGCAGAGATAATCTTATCTGCTGTCAATTCGGTTGATCTAGCTCCGGTGGCACTTACTACCTCCTCTCCAATGAGAGTGCCACCGAAATCATCAGCACCATAATTTAATGCCATTTGAGCCATACCAATCCCATTTGTTAACCATGAGGACTGCAAGTGGTTAATCAGCCCGTAAAATACAATTCTTGAGATAGCTATCATTTTTAATAATTGCAGTCCTCCTGATGGATATTTTTTTAATCCTTCTAGTTGTATCTGAGTTTTGTTTGGCTCAAAACTCCAAGGAATGAATGCCATAAACCCTGCTGTTTTTTGTTGTAATTGTGCAATTTTCATAATATGCTGTGCTTGTTGCTCTTCGGTTTCAACAGTACCGTACATCATTGTTGCAGAAGATCTGATACCTAACTCATGAGCCTCTTCCATTATACTAAGCCACTCTTGACTTTCGATCTTCAAAGGACTGATCTCTGCTTTGACATCATCATCTAGGATCTCTGCACCTGCACCAGGAAGAGAGTCAAGTCCCGCTGCTTTAAGTCTTGCAAGAATCTCTTTTGTACTACTTTTCTCAACTTTTGCAATCATATCTATTTCAGAGGCTGAGAGACCATGAATGCCTACTTCAGGACATTTTACCTTTATTTTTTTAAACGCATCTTCATAATACTCTATTTTCAAAGTTGGATTGTGTCCACCTTGAATAAGTACTTGAGTAATACCAAACATATTTCTAGCTAATATGACACGTCGTACAATTTCCTCTATTGATAATGTGTAAGATTCCGTGTGTCCAGGTGGACGATAAAATGCGCAAAATTTGCAATTTGTGATACAAACATTCGTATAGTTTAATATAATATTATTAACAAATGTCGCAGTATTTCCATAAAGTCTTTGCCTTAATATATTTCCAGTAAGACCTATGGAACAAATATCATTAGACTTTATGAGTCTGATACATTCGTTTAATCCAAGATGCTGCTGTTGTAGTCGGTCATTTAATACAACATCCAAAATATCACCAACATCAGATTTACCAATTAAGCTTTGTATAGTCAGACTACTGCGGCCTATATCTTTCAATATTATTAACATAAATCCTGAATTAACAAGACTATTTATTCTTTACAAGTAATGAACCCTATTTATCATAACATATATTTTATATTGACTTTAGATTATATACAATTAGTTTGTTAAAAGGTATTATAGAGAAGGCAACACCCGCTCTCGAAAAAGCACTTGCTGGAGAGGAATTATCTTATCAAGACGGCATTCAATTAATAAAAGAAGAGAACTTATTTTTATTAGGTACTGTTGCAGACAGGGTCTGTAAGGATCTTAAAGGAAATACTGTCACCTTTGTTGCATCATATTATTTAAATTATACTAACATTTGTACAGCCAGCTGTCCTCTTTGTGCATTTTATAGAAAGGGTGGTGAAGATGATGCTTACACCTTAACCACTGAACAAATTGTGACAAGAGTTAAGATTGCAATAAAACAGATGGGAGCAACTGAACTTCATATAGTAGGTGGTTTCCATCCAAAATTAGGTCTTGATTATTATGAGAATATGATGAAGGCCATAAAAGCAGAATTTCCTAATGTGACAATAAAAGCGTTAACACCTGCAGAAATTTTCTTCATTGCTCGGCTGACTAGAAACTCCGTAAAGGAGGTTCTGTTAAGGTTAAAGAGCGCTGGTTTAGACGCTCTTCCCGGCGGCGGAGCCGAGATTTTCAACTCTGAAACTAGAGGGGCAATCGTTAGAGGAAAATGTTCTGGAGAAGAATGGCTAGACGTCGCTAGTCAAGCTCATAATCTTGGCATAAAGAGTAACTGCACAATGCTTTTTGGTCATATAGAAAAGCCTGAGGATATAGTGGATCATATCCTTAAAATAAGAGAAACTCATAGGAAAACCGAAGGTTTTACTACTTTTATTCCGTTAAAGTTTAGCCTCGATAATACTGAGATGGAACGTAAAGGCATAATCAATAGTGAGAGTCCTTCCACTTATGATCTAAGGGTAATTGCAGTATCCAGGTTATTACTGGCAAATGTATTAAACAATATATCTGTATATTGGGTAGCATTAGGTAAGAAATTAGCTCAGGTTGCATTATCATATGGGGGCAATGACATGGTTGGAACTGCATTTTCAGAAGAGATATTTAGAGCAGCAGGTAAGGCTGAAGGAACATCTATACAAGAATTAGCGAGTTTAATTAAAGAAATTAAAAGGGAACCTGCTCAAAGAGATACCTTCTTCAATATAATTAGAAAATTTGATTAAAGAAAAATATTTGCTCTACTGAGTTATTGACTATTATATCTCCAAAAATAGCAGAAGGGGGATTATCATTTGTTATCTGTATACTATGTACGTATAATACACTATTGAATGGGAGTTTATATAATTCAAAATCAGATTCTGAGATAGTGAATAAAACAAAGTTATCCTCCTACAACGGAAATGGAAGTAGGAGCCGGAGCTGCATTAAAGGGAGAAAAGAAAAAAGGAAAAGTTAGTTCTTCTTACACAAATTTTGCGAATAATACTTCATATGTTATAGCTGCCGTATGAAACTTGAACTATTGACTGATGCTACTGTAGTAGATGATGCTATGAGGTTTGCGCAAGGATCAAACGATAAACTGATGTTGACTAAGCATAAAGATAGCCAAGAATCAAAACAGCCTGATTAT
>JBKPEX010000240.1:0-16171 GCA_046728625.1 Thermoproteota archaeon | reverse complement strand
CTATTATACTGTCCCAACACAATGGCACTGTTATACGTTACAGCAGTAGCATAACACTCATTAAATATTTTGAGCAACAATGAGGACAAAAGGATCTCAAATACAACTATAGCTAATAATACTACTGTATCTAATTCTAGTAATGTAACTATAATAGAAGAATCCTATCAATTCCCTGTCAAGAACCATTGACGCCTTTTCTTCCATCTTTGGCATATTGAATGAATCATTGTATGCAAAAATATACTATCGTACAAATAACCACCTAGAATAAGTAGAACAAATAAAATATAGGATAGTCTATATATTGTAATCATTATCGGTAGCCGAATCTATGGCCTCTTATTTGTGTAGATAATGTTTGTGCACAACCATACATTACATCTCAATAATGATTACATAACAATCCGAATAAAAAAGATGCATACATAAAGAAATGTAGTGCCAGTGTTAGCACATTGTATGCATAAAGAACTTGACAAAAGAAGTATTTTCTATAACCTTAATAAGGCTTAACACACATAACTATGTGTCTGTGTGTGGAGAGGTATTACATAGGTAAAGGCTTATGTCATATCCTTTTCAGACACGGATAACCTCGTAGGGTAGGTGAGAGTAACTATATTTCTGAAAGGAGTGTGGCGATCTTGCTAAACCTACGGGGATTCTTATAATTTCGATTATTTGCAAATAGTGATTTAATTTTATGGTTAAGGATATCCAACATTATATCACAGCATAACATAGATTTCTTAGTGGAAAACGCTTTAGTATCCTCTACGATATATGCCTCATGGTTATACTTACGATATACACATTCCTTTAACTTCACTTCTTTGGCTGTTGCTAGGTTATTGTTCCTCGAAACCCTGAGTTATGATTTCTCTTCCGATGCAATGTTAACTAAACTCTCATGAGGCTTACAATAAACAAAAGATAACAGCGCGAGAATAATAATGGCAAATTACAATGAAATTAATTACCAAGAAAATATGATAAAAAAAATCTTTCTTTGTGCATGTAGAACCAGATAAACTAACTGCATATATGTATCTCATATCATCGTTATCTGATGTCTATTGTCTCATGATACAATTACCTTTCCTACCATAGTAGGATGTAACTGACAAAAGTAAGGAAATTCACCTTTTTCTGCAAATTCATGAGAAAAGGTTTTGCGTTGTAACTTTTGTTGCAGCTTTTGACTTCCTGAAGATTGGGTATATTATATCTATACAATTCTATAACGGCTTTTTTCTCTTGAAAAAACCAGAGCATACTAAAAGATTTGGATATTTTATCCTAAGGGTAATTTATGCTAACTTGGCAAACTGGTTTTCCTCTAGGTATAAGATAGTTGTTTATATTCTTTCAATAAGCTAAGTATCGCCTTTCCATATATTTCGTATATATATCTCTCATCACTATGATTGATGACCCTCTTTTGATAAGACTTAGCCGATATTATGAGATACCGAGACAAATTTTCTGATATAGCATTAATTGCCTCTGGAGTTTGTGCAATATCTAAGGTTGATAATTTTTTATTATATATTAAAAGCAAAGAAACAACTGATCTTGCTCTTTCCATACTGATGGGATAGAAGTAACGAGCGACGTTTTTAGGTAGGGACTCGAGATCATAGACGAATAGGTACGCTACAGAAGAAAGAAATATCTGCATTATTCTGTGCCTTTCAACTTCCCTCTTAAATATAGTTACTAATTTCTTAGATCTGAGTATCTTTATATGATGATTAAGAGAAGCGCCTGTCAACCCAAGTTCGTTGGCCAAACCCGCTTGTGTCATAGGCCTTTGTCTAAGTAAATCTAGAATAGCTCTTCGCATTGGATCAACAAGGATTTTTGCAATTTTCGCGTCATTCACTATATAAACAGCTTTCATAGTTTAGCAGCTCTCATAATGGTTGCTACAAAACACTTGGCTTGTTCAAGTTATTAAATATGGTGAACCGAGTAGATAAAGCTAATCACATGATGTATATTTTGTGAGTATTCAGACCATTCTACGATTATGAAACGATATTTGATATCATTCAAAGTAAATGTCTGTATCATTTTATGCTTATCATATGACAGAGTGTATGACTTAAAATTATTATTGCTCTGAAGCCAACATTCTACTTATATAATTTATAGCAATTCCATCTAAACTTTATCAATATTATATATGACTAACCATTAGATTTATCTAACTGGCTAATGTAATCAAACTATGTCAAATGTGTCACAACCATCTCTTGCATCTAAGAAATTAGCTAGAGATCGGCTGTTAATTAGAATTAATGGAACGCTTCCAGATATTGAAACATTAGGAAGCGTGGAAAAATCTGAAAGAGCAGCAGAAGTAGAGCAGCAGGGCATAAGCACAAACACTTCCTGTTCTTTATTTGCTAGGGCAAATGAAAATACTAACCAGATTTTTCACGTCCTTGTTGATGTAGGCCAAGGGATAACCAATAGCATCGAAAAAGGTATTTCTGACCTCGGATTTGACCGGTTCTCTATTATACCCGATGCTCTACTAGTAACGCATTCACATCAGGATCATGTTAGAGAACTACCTCGCTTGGTAGATAAAACTGATAAATCGAAAAATTTGAATGTGTATTGTACATCAGAATGTCGAGATCAGATCCTAGCTACATTTCCAGAGCTTTCTTCTAAAATAAATAATAATCAATTAATATTTAATGTGGTACAACCAGACCAAACTTTCCTAGCTGGGCCTTTTTCTGTAACACCAATTTCAGCTTTCCATGGAGATGATTCGCCATCAGGATCTGTTATATATATTATCAAACTATCAGATACCAAAGTAATAATTGGATGGGACTTTCTTTCATTACCCCATGTAAATGAAAATATGTTTTGGAACCCTGATCTAGTGATCCTAGGTACACAAAGCTATAACCCTCATCCTCAAACTGGGATGATCTCTGTAAGTGAAGCATTTGAACTAGTTAGACGATGGAATGCCAAACAATGTTATATAGTTCATTACACGGGTCTTTTGGACTTTGAAGAAGCTTCGAATCAATGGTTCAGAGGTCCTGCAAAAGCCATGACAACAGGTGAGTTACAAAGAGTCATAGATTCACATCTTCAGATCATAGGAAGTGAGGGAAAATTTAGAATAAGTGTGGCCAAGGAAGGAATGGTATGGGATAACAGTAGTAGTCTATATAGTAAACAACATGGAGGAGAACGATTGTTAGAATCTTCTACTGTCGAATCTTTTACAGACCAAGATCGTTCTGGTCTTCCTCCTCCTCAATTTGTTGAAATTGAGGGTTTACAGAAGTATATTTTCAGAATTGAACAAGAACCTAAAAACGATAAATTAAAGCTTATGATAGAGGATAGGATCAATAGATTTGATTTTGAGTTTGATAGACCACGCAAAATAGAAGATACTGACAACAATCATGAGCTGCTGGTAGCTCAGGGTGTAAAGGGTATGCTAACCAAAGGTCCTGATTTAAGAATTGAGATAGTTCCAAAGACAGAAAACGAATTTGTTATTAAGGTAAAAGCACAAAAGGGAGGAAAGAAGAATGTATTTAATGATGATATATTGATTAATAGCAATGATGCACAAAGGCTAAGGAGGTACATACAAGACACGTTTAAACCATTTAAGACGGTTGCTTTAAATAATACTCGTTGAGGCATCTAACCATTAAGTTTATCTAACCTATTTGTATAGTTAGAATAACCCGGATGATTCAAGCTGTCGGTAAAATGGACTTTAAAAGATCGTGTAACATTCGTTTACATTGCATTAGTATTCTCCATTTAGTACTACGAAAGGTATATGTATAATAAAGAGAGGATATTCAGGATGGTCTGCAGCAACAACGTTAAAATTCGTTTAATTTTTGTTTCTTTGATTTTTGTTACATTATTGTTAGTTGGTCCCTTTACATCATTTATTTTTCATCGTTATATTCTTGATCGAAAGGCATACGCGGATGGTCTAACTCAAGAGAACCTACCTCCTGCTACCGTAGGAAGTAGAAAAGCAAGTCTTTTCGTCAAAGTTAATCCGCCCATTCTCACCACTGACAATAAACAGAGTGCATATCTGCAACTTAGATTATTTGATGCAAACAACAATCAGACTATTCAACATGTTACTTATCAAATAACAGTTACTAAGGGTACGGGGTCCTCATCAACGTCTTCATCATCTAGTGAGAGACCTCTTCTGAGAGATTTTTTTCATGCACATAATGGTTTACTTACTTTAAAAATCCAGCCGGCACCTGGCTCTGTTACAGTATATGGAGAGCAGGATCCATTTCAAAATGCGTGGGTAGCTGATCCTGGAGGAAGTATAACTGTCAAGGGTCCTGTTCTATCGGAAGGTGGATTATACCATTTTCAAATTAATATTTTTGGAATTGATAATGATAGGAATATCTTTATTCCAGAAAATGCACCCAAATTTGATTCATACCTTAGTATAGGAGATGTTTATCGTAATATTTGGGATTACCAAAATCATAATTATAACACAACTCTGATCTCATACTACGATAAAATTAACAACAAAATTAATTTTGACCCAGTAAAGAAGACATTTTCTTGGTCAATGCCGTTTAACTGGAATATAACACGTCTTAAGCAACAACCTATTTTTGTACATGAAGAGATGAGGCTTCCAAAATCTTGGAAAGGTTTTGGAGATTCAACAAGATTCAACGCAACAGTTAATGGTCAACCATTATCAGGGCGTTCTTTAGCTATAGATCCATTCTCATTTCCTAATGCAATGGTTGTGCATTATCTAGTTAACAAGAACGATGTGTTGAAAATTGCACAGCAAGAAGCAAACCAGACTACCACCAATACCAATTCAAGTGTTCCTAATAGCAGTGTCAAGACTAACAACTCCACTGGAGTAATGAGATTCGATTTAATAACACCTAGTGCTAGTGCTCAACTACAACAGCAGATTGCAACTTCGTCAGACCTAGTTACAAATACTGGCGGCATTCATGCTGCAGTATCATGGTCACCAAATCCACTTAAGTCAAATTCACAAACAACTGTAAAAATTTCATTTTACGATCCAATTACTTCTAATCCGTTATCAACAAATGATATAAAATATAACATGATTATATTTGACAAAAATGGCCACGCTATAATAACTAAACAAAATCTTCTTGCAAAAAACGCAACTGATAGTCAAACACTTACCTTCCCTGCTAAGGACGTATATCAAATACAACTGCAAATTAAAGGACTCCAAAAAGCGGGGCAGACACCTGATTTTACACGGAATGGCATAGCAAGAGGGTATGTAGTAGTACCTGAGTTTCTAGGTAATTTGACTATGGTTTTATTGATAGGAGGATTATTTGCGATTATAATGTCAAGTAAGAAACTACGAAGGCCAGATCGTTGGACATTATAAAGGCAGACAGTCCAAGATCAAAAGGTGTTGTCAAACACTAGTCATGATAGAATAGAATTCTTATCTGTCTTAAAATGAACGTATTGCTACTTTAAACAAAGAACACTAGCCAAATAAAATAGTCAAAATAGCCACTTATAATTGGTAACATTATATCGCTATAAATTCTATTATTAATGGACTACTTTATAGCATCCAGACTGTTTTATAATCAAATTGGAAATACCTTGTTGTCTATCTGTGGAAAGCAGATCAATTATAAAGTAAATTACGGCTTCACTATAGCATTCTAGCAACAACTTTTCTTTCCCATATAAACAATTATTAGGACAAAACTGAGATATAATGACACAGCGGACGGTGACTATTCACAATTCCGTATCATACAGTGTGGGAATCTCTTATCTGGGGTTTTGTTGCTAGCATTCCACTGATCATAGGATCTGTAGTTGCATTGTTTGTAAGCCTTCCAAAGAGTATAATTGCTGCAATTATGGCCTTTGGTAGTGGAGTACTAGTCGCGGCATTATCATTTTCTCTTATGGAAGAAGCTTTTAATCTATCACAATCTATACCATCTGTAGCTATTGGGTTTATTCTAGGGGGAATATCATATAGTGCGGCAAATCGCATTCTCGATAAAAAGTCTAAAGATGATAGTTCTGTGAGAGATAGAAAGAGATCCCATGGTGAAAATTCTGGTGGCGGTAAAAGCACATCTGGATTGTCTTTGCTTGTAGGATCTATTATGGATAATATTCCTGAAAATATGGCTTTAGGCATTTCCCTTGTTACAGGTGGAGCAGTAAATGTGGTACTGATAGCCGCAATATTCATTTCAAATTTCCCGGAGGGTTTGGCTTCCACACATGGTATGAAAGCCAATGGAAGAAGTAAAAAATATATTCTTTTTTTATGGTCTATAGCAGTAGTAATAGGAACCATATCCACGGCTATAGGTTTTGCAGTACTATCAAAAACTAGTCCTGCTATAATATCCGTAGCCATATCGTTTGCTGCAGGAGCGATACTTGTCATGCTAGCTGAGTCTATGATACCAGAAGCTTTTGAAGAAGGAGGAAGTAAAATAGGTCTTGCCGCTATGGCAGGTTTTGTCATTGCTTTTATACTGGGTAGAATAGGAGGAGGATAATTTTTTGACTTAATAGTACAACGTAACGCATAATCTATTTACATAAAGCTAAAAGATTTACTACAATAGTCTAAAACTCAAATATGGACAACATACCGTTAGGAAAATCTAGGATTACTTCACTTCCGTTATATGTCTCTACGTGTTTCTTTGGTACAAGGTACTCCTTCAATCCACCTTGTGTTGTGATAACAATAGAATCTTTATCTATTGCAACAACCCTACCTACAGCTCTGAAATCTTTTGTTCTGACATTTTTATGGATTATATTTTCCCATTCTGTTACAGGATCTGTCATTCCTTTTGCATCCTCACCTTCCACTTTATTAGCACTATAATATTAATAATAGCTTGGTCACTCGTTTTGCTCTGGTAAATTATTTATCTTATATTTTTTCTTCCATTTCTTTTTTTCTTTTTTTGTTATATTTTCGCCGTGTAAGGTAGTCTGCTAAATGCATTAAAATTATTCCAAAACCAAACATGTATTATTATATCTAATATTCATCTCCCTGTAGTTAAAGTATATTTTATATGCTATAGTCTTATTTAAATGACCAGATCTTCATGAAGTAGCAAGAGGAATGTCACGATTCATCTATTCTACATCTTAACTTCTCTTAATGTAGGAGCATATCTGAAAAGGCCTTTTTTTGAAATGATACAAAAGGATATAGCCCCTGAAATGAAGAATTGGGCTGAATAAATTTAGTAATTAAGGAAAGATGCGAAAAAAGAAATATTGGCGTCCTCGGACCGGATAAAATAAATTTTTATTCTCTGTTTCTATTATTATTATTTTTATTACTGTGTTAGTAGATGTATTACCTAGGACAATTGTTTTAAAGAGGCTGTGACGCATACATTGGTAGTTTATAATAAAGGAGGAAGAATTGATAACTACACGTTATTATTATTATTATTATAATCTTCATCTTCATATCTAAATGACATATGTTCTCCACTATGGCATAGCGGGCAATCTTTGTCTTTCCTGCGATCGATATTAAAAACAATTCCGCAGTTCCTACATACTCGTATATATTGCGACATAGCTATGTGGTATGATATACTCAATTCTCCTATTTGAAGTAGGCCTCAATGTAAAATCCTAATCTATCACTTTACCATTATTCCATTTCTCATAATATGTAACTTTATCTAATTCTAATCTATAAAGCCAACCAGCCTTTTCTAAATCTGGTTTTTCTGCAAATTCACTAACATAGCCGAGGCAGAGATAAGCTATTGGTCTTACATGCTCAGGTATCGATAGAATATTTCGCAGATCTTTATTTGAAAGAATGCTTACCCAGCCGACGCCTATACCTTCAGCTCTTGCAGCCAGCCAGAGATTTTGAATTGCACAACATACACTATAGACTCCTGTTTCAGGAATAGATGTTCTTCCAAGAACGAATGGTCCAAATCTTGTAGGATCATATGTTATGCATATATTTATTGCTGATTCCATAATTCCTTCTAGTTTCAATTTCAAGTAATTTTGTAAACTTTGATTATTCCCGTCCTTATCATTATCATTATCAGCAACATGATCAGAGAGCACTGAAATTGACTTCTTATGCTCTCTGATAAAAGACTCTTTGACTAATTGTCGGGTATGCATTTCCCTAATTAATATAAAATTCCACGGCTGAGAAAAACCAACTGACGGAGCGTGATGTGCAGCATTTAAAATTCTTAACAAGACATCGTTAGGAATGTTTTTGTCTTTAATAAAATGAGATCTAACATCCCTTCTCGAAAAAATGGCCTTATAGAGTCCTTTTTTTTCTATATCGGAAAACGAAAAGCATGTGATATCATTATCTTTATAGGCATTATAATCAGCAATTCTCATTCTCGTAAACTTTACATCTGTGACTATATATCTATTGGTAATCTCTATTCTAGATCATTGCAATACAATTGGATTTTGAAATGAATTTACTATTTTATACTCTTATTTGAAGGAATTATAACTTATCACTATGTTCAAAATTCTTGCAAACGCGAAATTCTAACATCAATACAGGCCGAAATGAATAGATCTATGTTGTGAATGCTGTTATCTTATGCTACAGCTTAAACTTAATTACATCTTGTCTACCTACTATATTCTATTTATCAAATCTTGTTTCATTTTTAGAAATTCAGATTCTGATATTACACCCTGTTCTTTAAGTTTGGCTAATTTGGTCAATTCGTCAGCAATTGATATTGATGATGACGTTGGTGAAGCACGATAATTCTGTTGTCTTTGCTGATATGATAATGATGAGGACACTTGCTCTGGCATTTTATCCATGCCATTTCTTATTACTTCTATCAAGTCCTCGGCTTTCTCTTTTGGAATCGCAGTTATTACTCCATCCTCCATGCTCCTATTATTATTTTCATCTTCTTCATGGCCGGTTAACTTCTCCATGTTTCTTAATCGCCCCGAACTAATTAGTCCTGGTGCTTTGAAAATAATGCTAGATGAAAATATACCCTTATCTAATTTAACGCTGGTTATCATATCATAGGGAATATCTATTATCTCTTCACGCATCCCGAGCATATGTGGGTCTTTAATTATAATCCTTCTATCTGTGCCAAATACAATATTTGGGGTCATCTTAGACCCGCCTGGTTTTAGCCTAGATTGTCTTGCTACGACCAATACTTCCTCACTCGGATTTAACATATTGGCAATTTTCCTGATTTCTTCTAAATCTTCTTTGTCTGTAATATTTGTTATAAATGATGGTGGGATAGGAGCGTCTTTCTTGCCAAATTTAAAAGGCATGTGTATATATTCTTATAAATCTGTATTTATGAAATTCTATAATATCTTGTTCGGCAGTTTCACAAATAATTCTTATAGTATAAAATAATGCTTCCTACCAATTAGCCTTTGAACTATTACTATATCTATCTTCGCAATATACCAACTTCGAATTATATCTACAGTATATTTACTGCACTGTACTGTGTAGTATGTGGTTTGACTGGAAATACTGCAATTCCATCTGCTCCTCAATGAATTCCGTTATTTTCTTGCCGTGCATAATTGCTTTGACTGGATTGCTATGGGAGCTGTTGATGTAGACCGATAAAGTTAAGTGAGCAGATTGAAGAGAGTATTCCTTCTTCTATGATATTGACCTTGAATTCTAAGGCTAGACTAAATAATGGAGTTGATATTCCATACCTTGGCTTGGGGGTTTACCAATCACCACCAGGCAAGGTTACTCTGAAGGCAGTTAAATATGCATTAGAGATTGGATATAGACATATAGATACTGCGGAATTGTATGGCAATGAGACGGATGTCGGTATAGCGCTACGAGAAAGTGAAATTAACAGGGATGATGTCTTCATTACAACAAAGGTGTGGAATAGCCACCAAGGATATGATTTGACCATTCGAGCGTGCGAAGGGAGTTTACAGCGCCTCGGGTTATCTTATATTGACTTATACCTAATCCACTGGCCAGTACAAGGATTTGGTAATGATACATGGAAAGCTATGATAAAGTTACTGCATGAAGGAAAAGCCCGTGCAATAGGTGTAAGCAACTACTCGATCAGAGAGTTAAATGAGGTCCTAGATATGTCATATGTTGCGCCTGCAGTCAACCAAGTAGAATTCCATCCTTTTCTATATCAAGAGCAATTATTAAAATTCTGTAAAAATAACCATATCCAGCTCGAGGCTTATAGTCCATTGACTAGGGGTAAGAGACTCAGTCATCCAGATATTATAAAGGTAGCAAAGAAATATGGCAAAACATCAGCACAGATCCTTATACGCTGGAACTTACAGCATGACATAGTCACGATTCCAAAATCGATACATGATAATAGGATATTGGAAAATAGCCAGGTGTTTGACTTCCATATTGAATCCAAAGATATGAAACTGCTCGACTCAATGAACGATAATTTCCGTACAGTCTTCTTGAATTAATGAGAACAACTAAACTGAAAAGAAAAGCTAAATTACAAAAGAACAAGAGCCATTCTATTTATTTATAGGAATAGCCTACTGGCAGGACAGCAGCACAACAACAGAACATACCATTTTTTCCATAACTTACTTTCAAAATATTTATCCATAAGTTGCAACTCATCTCATATTTGTATCATATGTGCAATATTATATAGGCTGCTCTGGATGGAGCTATTCTGCGTGGCAAGGTCCATTCTACCCTGCTAATATCGAAAGTTCCCAGTGGCTAAATCATTATGCTCACATTTTTGACTATGTGGAAATTGACTCTTCTTTCTATACGATGCCAAATTTATTTACAGTTAAAAATTGGTACAAGAGGACTCCTGAGAATTTCAGATTCACAGCCAAATTTCCAAAAATAATTACTCATGATAAACGACTAAAAGATGCTAATAGAGAATTAGAACGCTTTTTTAAGAGTATGCTGCCCCTTGCTGATAAGATTCTGGCGTTGCTTATACAATTACCTCCATCATTAAAGATAACTGAAGGTATAGAGAATTTAAGAAAGCTCCTACCAGAACTGGACGACAGGTTTAGATATGCTATCGAGGTCAGAGATAAATCATGGTTTCAGGATTTAGCATACAACTTCTTTGCAAATAATGACATCTGTATGGTTTGGAGTCAACTTGCAGAGCTTGCAACACCTCCTATAACTACTACAGATTTCCTGTATATGAGGTTCATAGGAGATAGAAGTATATCTGAAAAGGATTTTGGAAAGATACAAAAGGATAAAATCAACGAAATGAAAAATTGGGCTGATAAACTTAAGAAGGTTATTGAGGAGGAGAGAAGGGTAGAGAATGATAAAGAAAACATCAATCTTGCAATAGTCTCAGCAAACAATCATTATGCTGGCTTTGGGCCAATGACAGCCAACATTTTCAGAAAGATGGTAGGATTACCAGAAGCTCAATGGAAAGATGATGATAATAATAATAACAATGAAATAGTGCAGGCTAGCCCTTTTGAGCGTAATCCGCTATCAAAACAAAGCAGACTTTCAGACTTTAATGTAAGTTAATATTTTTTTGGAGAGAAGAGAGAATCAGGGAGATATTACTTTTCTCAAATCGCCTTCTTTTATCAAAAATTTGTTGTTTGCGTTATGGTGGTGGTGGTGGCTACGACTGCGATGATGATTATCATTGTGTTGTGATATCTCAATTATCAGATTATCATCATCGTTGTTAGATTGATTATCTCTGGAAATTCCAATACATTTGCTAAATCTTTTAACGATGCGTTTGTTATAGTTAGCATATTTGTGAGTATTATTATTATTCTCATCTCTACTATCTGTATTCAAAGATACTATAAACAATAGATTATTCTGCGAAGATTGCCTTCTTATAGAAGTTATGATCTCCTCTATCATAAATTCAGCTTCTTCGATTTCAATTTGAGGATCTTTTACAAACATACCAAGCAAACCAGCGATTACAATTAGCTTAGCATTGTCAAATTGTCTAGTAGCTTTAGGTAATTCATTTACTATTAAATTTGCTAACTGGTATATTGTAAAAGCTCTACTTACAATTATACTTCGCAATACCTTTTTAATATCAAGTCCATACTGTCTTGCAAAGCTCACACATTGGTAAGGGTCTGAATTATTACCGTCAGCATCAATAATTATGACATGATTGGAATCAAACCCTCCATCATCATATCGATTTGATGACAATAAAGCACGAACATATAACCTTGAGACTAATAAATTAGTAAACCCTGCTTGTCCTACAACGCATACAGATTCACCAGTTGTGAAATATAGCAATAAAGGATCTATGTTTTTAATATCAAGGGTTAACCTATTATTGTTGATATTATAAGCAGTTCGGAATTTTGGATGAGGTAATAACGATAGTTGTTGTTTATTAATAGTATTATTAGGATCTTGTATTAGTTGATATTTCCTTTTAAGAAGAGAATTAGCAAGTCGTAAGCCACACTTTGGACATTCTTCTTTTTTAGAAAAATAAGAGATAGCAGATTGTATTTCTTCCTCTTTTGATTCTACTATTTCCTTTAATACTGTATTGCATTTTGAGCACAAGTATTGCAAAACCTGATTATTATCACTGCTATTGCTGCTAGCAACGGTAGTGGTAGCATTGAAACTGCTAAACCTCATCTGGGGAATGAAGCAAGAAAAAGGACGGTTAATTATAATAGATAAAGCACTGTAAAGTGAGGGAGAGAGGGAGAAAGGAGGATGGGAAGAGCAAAAGATAAAACAAAAGAAGACCTACAACTTTATGTATGATACTTATCATACAATAAGGAAGTTGGATATATATATACACTTACTAAGTCACTCGTATAGTATCACACTTTCGTTATCTATGACACCAAATTTTCCCGTTGTATGTTAACCTACTGATCGTGATACATAATCTTCCTTAACTTGCCAACTACGAGCATATTATACTAATACTATATCTGATTCTGTTGAATCTTGCGGTGTTGTATTTGGGTGTTTATTTTAGTTACAATTTGGCCAATAGTGTCAAGATCAAATGGAGTATCAAGAAAAAACATATTCGTTATATCATCTCTTTTTCAAATCTGAAAGTACTTTAACAAGTTCGTCTTCGTTTGTGACAATATAGTCTGAAAAATTTACTGGCCACGGTGTTGGAACTTGTTCTTTCGCTAACAATACAATGATTTTTCCAGAATTTTTTGCAATAAATACTTCTATGGCCGTACCAAAGCTAGGACTTTTGGCTATCACAACCAAAACATCAGCCTGTTTTACAAGTTTCAAATCATGTTCAACTATCTTTCTTGATAAATCTTTTCTGTCCCTAAAATCTCTAATATCGGAATAATCCATTCCTCCATATCGGATATGATCGAGAATCTCGAAACCTTTGCTACCCAGGAAGGAATATAGATCTTTAATATCTGAAATTCCGCCATAGCCTATGGAACCACAAACCATTACCTTCAATTTGCGGTTATGTTAGCAACCCAAAATATAAGAAGTGACTGTTTGAAATTTCTTAGTTTCATCAAGATTGTTTTCTTTGTTATTTTTCTCTGACTATGGGTCTGCTGCTGAGATTTACGATCCCGATGATGAATCTATAGACTCAGGCTTTGGTTTACTGATGTCTTCTTTACTTATCCACCGGGATACCGCTGGTGTAACATTAGAAGGCAAATATACCCACATCAGTGATACGTAATCGAAATAATTACCTTTTATAAGGAATAAAAAGAAGATAATGCACTATAATGCAACTAAACGACTATATATTACAAGGGATTCTCTTATATATTGAAAAGATTTCATACTGAATTTATCCTTTTGGGAACGTTAATAGCATCAGTGGGCTTGACTCTAGTGCCGATTAGCGGCAGTATGCTAACTGCGGCCGCAGTAGCCCAGTCGTCGTCGTCATCATCATCATCGCCATCTGCAGTTACGGAAGTCGCTGCACCTAGACTAAAACAAAATGAATACTATATTTTTACCCAAGAGTTAAATGCAAATGAATCTAAGCTTGGTGTTTCAGTTGCCTATTTCACATTAACAGATATTATAGTGCATAAGGGAGACATCGTTACTATTCATTTCTACAATACTGCAGATGAGCCAGGAGATAGACACACATTTACCATGCAACCTCCATACGAAATGGATCACGATCTTGCTGGTGGACAGAATACAACATTTAGTTTCAAGGCTGATACAGTAGGCGGTTTTACCTACTTCTGTAGATATGATCTTCCAAGTATGATAGGCCACTTAGAAGTGCTTCCATAAATCCTAAAAAAACAGGTTTCTGTGTGTTTGTTTTGCTTATAGTATGTGAATCCGTAGAAACACGATTCTTTTATTGAAGCCAAGAAATTATACAATCCCTGTAGATATAGCAAGATTCCCACGTTCCTCGCTAGGATTCACAGATTTTCAATAGATGAATCTAACTTCTCACACAATATTTTTTTCCTTCTTCAGTAAGCCTATACATCTCATCAGATATTACTTCTACCAACCCTTCATCTACCAGAGAGGAAAGCAGTTTGTCCTTGATATGGTTAATATCATTCCCACTATGGACATCAGATCTTTCATCCTCTGGTTTAATCTTGTCATGCGGCTTTGATATATCCTCTATGCTAAACTCAAAATAGTCTCTATCTTTGTTTTTCTTGAAGTATTTATACTTCTCACAAACCCTTGACATTAACATGTTTTTGAATCTTGCTTGGTCTGACAATAACTAAATAACGTGCATTTGGAATTAGTGCCTTACGTTTGAACCAATTATAAAAACCCAATCCTTAGTTGTTATCCAATATTACTGTATCAACACATAGTAAGCATGTGTGAACAGAATCTAACGCTCATATTCTTGGAAGTAGTTAATTCACTAGTGCTCCTTCTATTTGTAATAATAATGCTTCTTTAGTTAATTCTCCTGTCTCTTCTTCCTGTTCTAATTCAATATCTTCACTATAGTCGATATTCTTTTGCTAAGATCGGTTTCATTATTTAATTGTAGTACAAGCTGCTTATGTCAAATCAATTGTATATAAACAGGGTGACATTAGTGTTGATGATACATGCATATAGACGATACATTTGCAAAAGAGCATATAGATAGATGGACAAAAGCATGGAACGACCACAATATAAAACAAGTCCTTTCTCTCTATTCTGATAATATATTATTCTCTAGTCCTAAAATAAAATCAGTATACCCTAACAGTAGTTCATCAATAATAACAAACAAGGAGGACTTGGAAGAATATTTTTGCGCAGGATTAAAGAAATTCCCAATGTTATACTTCACACCAATAGACTATTTCTTGAAAAATCAAAAAGTAATATTTGAATACAGTGCAACCCCTGATAATAAAATACAATGGTCCATAATTGAGAAGTTTGAATTTAACAATGACGGGCTGATCGAAAGATCAAATGTGTATTATGGTAAGGAAGATCCTATGAAATCTTAGCAAAAACAAGGAAGGCTATAACAGTTGTGAAAATTTAGCAAAGTCTTGATGCAGGATAGTTAGGTAACTACTAAAATTGGTAAGTTTAATCGGAAATGAATACAGTAATCTTACCTCAATACTTATCTCAATAGATTCTTCTTTAGAAGTTTGGGATATTAGCCAATCCACCATTTTTTGTTGTAATACTAAAGCCATGATTAAGGGTTCATCTGGAAAAGGTTCACCTTTATCATTAATTGCAACAGAATATTTGTAGCATTCTTTGTCATTTGAACGATATTAACGTCACAGTGTATGATTATTAGGAAAATAATCTTCCAGTTATCACAATTCGGTCAGTATTTAATTTTATGCCTAAATATGATAATTCATTACTATTTTTGTCATAGAACATTTTTATCATACAACAGTCTGACTCAATTGATGAAAAATACAATAGGATTAGTCCTAATTTTAGCAGCAGCGACCTCACTTGCAGTAGCAGCTACGGCTATAATGAGCCCAATATCTGCACACGCAGACCAACCACAGTACTGTTTCAGCAACGGTGACGGTAGCGGTAAGACCTGTTTTTCAAGCAAAGAAC
>JBKPEX010000337.1:0-1748 GCA_046728625.1 Thermoproteota archaeon | reverse complement strand
GATTGCCCTTGGCCGCTGTATTGTTAGCACTAGATGTGCTAGCATTAGTGGCATTTTGACCGGTAGATTTTTGGCTAGTGGCATTTTGACCTGTGGATTTTTGGCTAGTGGCATTTTGACCTGTGGATTTTTGGCTAGTGGCATTTTGACCTGTGGATTTTTGGCTAGCGGCATTTTGACCTGTGGATTTTTGACCAGCAGTTTTATCAGCAGCAGTCATCTTACCCGATGTATCACTGGTCTGTTCTTTTTCTAAGCCCTTCGTTATGCCAGGTGGGCTTGCGTTATTACTGCCGTTTTCTAATAAAGCGGTGTTACCTTTAGTAAGATTTTCTATCTGGCGTGCAGTACCAATGTCTTTATTGTTAGTAGCATTTGTACCAGTTCCCTTTGTTTTGTTTGTCTGAGCATCTGCTAATTCAAAAGCTCCTATGGCAGCCAACGTAATACCAAAAACTATCGCTATTATAACTACTAGCGATATTCTACTCACATCAGTTTTCATTGTAGAAGTGTTGTACAGCATACGACTTAATAGTTTGCATAGTGACAATATGAATGGGAGATATTGTTTATATAGTATTTATAATGTGAAAAAAGTGTTATTATATGTAATATTGTGCTAGAATGAACATTCTTACGATAGAATTACACGTATCGTTTAACGCATTTGATGTAGAATTGATTGACTAGGGATTGAACTCGGTCTGACAATTCTTTTATTATCATACATATTATTTAACAGTAGCCAAATAACCAGTCAGCAATATTAGCCCTTTTCTAGTGGATATAAAGAAATAGTATGGGAACTAAAAGAGTAGCTAAGGACAGAGGAGAAATATTATGCTGGCTCTTCTGAATCCTCGCTTTCATCAGTCATATTTGCTGCTTTCTCACGCAAATTCTCTGTAGGCCCAGTTGTTATTGGATTAGAAGACGCCTCTCCTACTTTGTTCTGTTTTCTCTGCGCATTATCTAACTCTTCTTCCTCTTCTCGTTCCGTATCGCTCATGGTATACATGTAAGCTAGAATAAGATATATCAATTTTTTGTTACGTCCCATCGCATCTTGTATTTTGTATAACAGATTAATTGACTAAATACATTTTGACATAACAAAAACAAACGATGCAAATATTTGAAGTCTGTAAATTATGCTATATGAGTGCGAATAGACAACTAATAGGCTCTGATTTACTGAACAGTATAAAACAAAGTATAAACAGCACCTGTTTAAAACGATATACATCAGAACATCTTCTAAATACGAAATATAGTTCCTTAGAAACCTGTATACTGTCTAGAGGTTTTAAGGGATGAGATCTATTTAGCAGCGCTAAGTAGTGAGCTTATTCTTTAATTCACAGGAGTTGTTGGCAACATAATATAAGCTATGAGATAATGAACAATCCACGCTCACCTATAGAATTTTTAGCTATTTGGGCAATAAGTCAAATATGTTAGGGTCTCACATAATTCCGTTCCTAGATGTAGAAAGATAATCCCCTAGCTATTAACTAGCATTCAATCTGCAGACGAATCAAATGAAATATAAATACATTTTCTAAATATTATTATAATTTAATCCTATGAAAAATTTAGATTACCCATCTTCTACAAAAGAAAAACAATCTGCAATAAAACTGCCATTGCTAGTCTATTTTTCTATATCAATAGGAGTAGCTTTACAGATTAGTGGTTCTAATTGGGATATCGTTTGGCATGGTATTAAAAACGTAGAATCTTTT
>JBKPEX010000379.1:0-3582 GCA_046728625.1 Thermoproteota archaeon | reverse complement strand
GTTTTATAATTCAGGAATTACGAGGAAATGTTCATATCATTTTAGATTTTTGGAAAGCTTAATGAGATATGATTACATGGTTACCTAAGTGCCACACTATTTTCTAGCCTGGTTCAGAGGTTCAAGAATGTCTGCTTTCACCTAGCAGATTTGCTAGCAGAATAAATGTTGGACCTAAGAGCTAGCGTATCAAGGAGCGTATTTATACTACGGCATATTTTTTCCTTCAGACACAGTCAGAGTTTCGTGACCACCCGTTAAACGCAATAACTCAATAAGGTTAACTCTAACTGATCATCTTGTACTTCTAGTCAGTATTCCCGGTTAAGAAAATTGTTGAAATTTTCCTTTTATAAAAGGAAATTCTGACGTAACCTTCTAGAAGGTGCATATAGCTTTTCTTGTTGTCATTTTGGATCGTATAACAATTGCTTAAAAGACCGAATTTTAAAAGAAGCTTGCGATTACTCGGTATATAAGCGATAGGTTGATGAATAATTCATCCCTCGTTGTCATTCGTCACCTTGTTTACATGAATGGGATCCTGTTGTGGACACACTGATACCTCTAATTATTGCGGATGTCAATTTCAAAGATAACCAATCAACTATTGACTAAATTGGAAAGTTCTATGCAAGCCCCAAATTCCATTCCTTAAACATTCTTAAAAAGAAGGAACTTGAGGATTAATATGATTAATATCATTCTTCCGCAGATCCTACAACTTGTATTAGTATGACAGTTAGGCACGATCAGCCCAAGAGTTGAATAGAATTATTCCAATTTAGCCTGGTCCGTTCTAGCATTATATTTTGTGCCTATATAAAATGCATGAGCAGAAATTAGAAATGCTGCAAATGTCATTTTGGTCGCAAACACAAGATTCCAGGGAGTTTTGTAGTTAGGATAAGCCAAATTGATGTTATCCAAATCTAAAAAGCCTCTAATCGCGTCAGCCGCGATAAACGAATTCCATACTATAAAGTTATATATAAATTCGTATAGCGCGATTACTGCAACTGCAATAGCAATTAACTGAAACAACGAAATCCTTAGCTGTGTCATGTTTGCAATCCTATCCTCAAGGAGCTTAATTGCACTATACCAACAAATGATAGATACAATCATTAGATAGGTGACAAGTTTAGTTAGACCATGAAAGGGGAATTCTGTGTCTACTAGCACCTCGCCGATGACGATTCTGCCATTCTCAAAATATTCTGTAGCGCTAACATAGAGAGCATAGGAAGTAATTGTGAGCATAATTGATGCCGAAAAATAGAATATGATGATAAAGATTCTTTTTGTTCTTTTCTCTTCACGCTCAACATTAAAAGAAGGGTGCATAATGCAATACTGCTGGGGACAAGAATATAAAAATTACATGCTGACAACTTCGGTCCTTGCTTCTGATGTATTGTGCATTAGAGTAGTCAAAACAACTCGAAACTAAAGCTGCACAGACATTATTTACATATGATATCTTCTCTCTGGAGATTAGAAAGTATCTGATAATTTTGTTAATCAGAAGCTTAACTCTAAGCATCCTTACTTTTATGCTGCATATCTATACCTCTTAACATGATTAATATGATATCTACGTCAAACCATATTAACTGAAGAATATAGGGTTCAATAGTCTAAATGTCGCGTGTGGATTTTAAGACATTGCTAAGGACGTGTATTCATTTCAGCTAAGAATCATTTCGGGATCTGGAGTGCAGGACAATTGTTCATCACCTAATGCCATTAACGTCAACATTAAAAAAATAGAGTTAAATTACGTCAAATATAAAATTATTAGTATGGAATGCGCAGTTTATGATACCTATGTACAAAAGAAAGACGGTAAGATCATGCATTTTGACGTCATAGTAGATGCGAGTACCGCTCATGAAAAGGCTATTGAATATGGAAAAGAATATCTTGCAAGTGTAGGACAAGCCGAGCAAAAAATGACGCAAGAAGAGTGCCAATTTTGCCATATCCAAGAAGCGCCGCCTGCAGTGGCGAAGGATATCTCAGCAAGAGGATACTACATCCAGAAAATGGAGGGCTGTCCTCCCTCCTAATGGAGATATATCATTCTATTTCACATATTCTGCATAATTTTTGACTTTTACCGTTCTTTAAGAACCGCTGTCGTCTTTGTAAAGGGGGCTTAATATTAGTATTAGAGCACAACACGCTCCCGTCATAGATTTTAAGCAGGAATAATGTTTAGAGTGTTATCAGCGATATCTACAGCAGAGACATCGATGAAGAGAGCCACCAGTATGAGCTTGGCGAAACTCTCATATTATCATTCCTTCCTATCTTGCATAACACCAACATGGAAATATTACAGGATAAGGCACTTGGACGACACCTTTTCGAAAAATATTCATCTAATCCAAAGAACTGGAATTTTATTATATCTACATCTCCCTTCAGAGACGGATTTTTTGATGCTACAGTTTCAAACAATGAGGAGGTATGGCAGCTAAAAATTGATTCGATATACAAACCGATCCCTATGGTAATCGGGACAAGAGTAGACACTGACTCTGGTAAAATACAAAAAATGACAAGCGGAAATAACGCAATGTTCGGATATAGAGAGCTAGGATCATCTGCAATACTGGATATCTTGGAGAAGTTAACTCGTGAGCAGGAGGATAATGCGACTAAGGAGCCAAACATTGAAGGGGGCACTAATCTTAATTCAATCTTAAGTTCGCTTGAACCTGTTATACCTGTAAAGGGAAAGGACTATGCATACGGCCCATTTGTTTACACGGAAAGAAACCATATAAGTTCTAACGAATATCAAAAAAATATAGCAGAGCAATTATCCATTAAATTACGGGATAATATCAGGAACAGGTATTCAAGTTATGGATAAGAAGATTCGTATTAAAGCTAGTTCAGTCTATTTTTCTTCGATGCCCCTTAATTAACGGTAGCCTTAGGACCTTTTGAATGCACTAGTTGACCCTAGTTCAGTTAATCGACTATCTTTTGGTATTATACAGGATAGCTCCTAACCATTTTCCACATACTCGGGTGGATAAATCGGATGATTGGTTCTGGATAGGCAAAAGTAGTGCATATGGAGCAGCCTTATGCAAAGCTGCATACGAGAGCAAACATTTTCCTGCTTGTGCAAGTCAAGGCTTTTTCGCATCAGTTCTTTGACGCGGGGTATGGAATTACGCGAACGTGAAATCAGGCTACTAATTCTACAGAACATTATTAATCTAGATGCTACCGCATCACGCAATATTCACAAGGACTGGCTTAAACTCTTTTCTGTACTTCAAGCGCATTCTATCGGAGCATCTAGTTCATAACGAGGGCAGTCATGGGGATGCAAAGTTATGGCTATGAACCTTCTAGTATCTGCGGTGTGCTGTTTTTACGGATACCATCTATACACTACATGTCACCATTGCGATTGGGTTTTTGGTCAAGAGGATCTAGTTTTCAACAACTTGTGATGACGTTATACTATGTTGTTATTCCACAAAATGATGGCGTACTAGTTGATCGTAAAATCGGACTGATTTAATGTTAACAAACTCTAGCATGCCGTATCTAGAT
>JBKPEX010000204.1:0-2291 GCA_046728625.1 Thermoproteota archaeon | reverse complement strand
ATTTAGCGCTTTCTATTTTTAAATGATTTGCACAGGTACCGCGGCATGAAGTATTAGAGATCGTATCTGAGGCATCAGGAGATATACAGTCGATGGATACATTCACACATACGACTGTAATACAGGGTATTTAATTGAATATGGATCTATATTTTTGATTTTTGGAAGGATAAAATAGACGTGAAACAAAACTCTCAAGAGAATCAGTGTTTGGGTAATACTATCAATTACAGTTCTGCAAGTAAACCATTCATAGTTACATCTGTAATCCTTCTATTCATAGGATCGTCTATTGGATCAATATGGATGATGTCCATATTCGGAACAGGTCCGCCCCAATGGTTTCATGACATATTTCAACTTCACAAGATGCTCCAAATGGACGGCTTTCTAACGTTACTTATAATGGGAATAGGCTATATGATAGTTCCAAGGTTCAGAAATATACATCTTGTGTCTACAAAGCTTGCATACGTTTCTTTCCTTCTAATAATTGCATCTTTGATTTTCCAACTCATACAAACAATCGGCAACGACAAAATTTTGTCAGTATGGATCATGATTCCAAGAATTTCTGGCATAGTTATCTTTCTAATAATAATATTCTGGACATTGAGGGTCAGACCAAAGCTCTTAGGGTTATCAGATTATTTTGTTACTCTTTGTCTAGTTAGCTTGATGAGTGTAAATGTAATTGATCTATTAGGATATGGCTATGCTGATTCCCTAACTCATATTCAGTTATGGCTACTCTTTCCGGTACTCATGATTTTTGGAATCGAATACAAGACACTGCCATCTTTTCTCGGATTCATAAGACCGAGGAAAAACTTAGCTGTTGCTTCACTATTTTTCATTTCTAGTTCCATAATATCGGGTCTTGCATCTGTTTTATTTATGGACATGTCATTATTATTTTCAATAATTTTCAATGTTACATTATTTGCATCAGCATTGACATTTGCCGGTACAATTTACGCATTCGGAGGATTTGATAACAGTGAGATTCTGTCCCTCATTAAGGGTGAAAAGAAAGCTCGCTACGACTTTACCGTTATTCATATTAAAATATCATTTTTGTTTCTTTTCATCGGCATATCTATTGCCATTTTATTCATTTTAGTTGGTCACTACTTTGTATTTTATGATCTTGTAATTCATAGTATTGCCATAGGATTCATAGGACTTACTATCGCATTATATTTACCCCTTATGCTTCCACCAATAATTGGAAAAATAATTCATTTTACTAATTTCAATAGAATTCCTTTGATTTTGATCATTATATCTTTGGGTATCCGTATAGTTGGAGATTTCATTCTTGGACAACCATTATCTACCTACTCTTTTTCATTAGGATATATTCGGAGCTCTTTGCCTCAGATATTCACACACTTCTTTGGCTTATCTGGTTGGTTTATAGTAACGGCCATGTTAGTTTTCGTCATAATGATACATAAATCTATGAAGGGAGTTGATGCTGTACCAAGAAATAATACTAATACCCTATAAATTATTAATCCTTGACGCTAAGAAAATTAAAACGTATAATTATTCCTAGATCTAGCCTTTCACACATATTACGATAGACTATAGAGGGAATAAAACTACCATATAGATTCTTTTAATAAGAATTTAGATACCACTATATGAAGAAGAGGGGTAGTAAGAAACAGAGTAAAAAAATAAAACAAAAAGGAGAGAACTAGATTATAGACGATCGTGTCTCTTTGTTAGTCATGGATATGCGTCATAGTAATCATAGTAATACTTCATAGGATATGTTGTTATCCTTGATGATTAGGACGGCAATGATGACATGCATATCGGTCTTATTTTGTATTCCATAGTCTCGGTTTGTCTTTTATCATATCCCATCCTTGTTCTTCTGATTCAATACGGAACACTTCAATATCATTAAAGTATTGATCAAGCACACTTTCCCTTTCCATAGCTAATGGTGGGGAACAATAGTCTTCCTCTACCCATATAGCATAGTCTGGATTCCCATTATCATCAATCCTCGCATTTTCAAGACTGTATTGAAGAGCATGTCCAAATGGTCTCATTTTTAATATCTTCCCAGAACTCAATTCCTTCTGTAGATTCTCTAATAGCTCCTTTCTGGGTCGGGCTTTGACCATATATACTGCCATATAGATCTCTATGTTAGTATTGCATAAAAAGATGGTTTAACTCAACTAACTAACAATTGCTATCAATCCAGACAAGTTTGATAAGCTAAATTACGGGATTAAGAACAGCAGTAAATAATGATGGGACATTAGATA
>JBKPEX010000123.1:0-1254 GCA_046728625.1 Thermoproteota archaeon | reverse complement strand
GTTCCACTCACGTCAATTATGACATCTGGGTCTTCCTTGGATTTCTTTTCTACTCTAAATACAAAAGTGACAGCTTCCATTTTCTCAGATTGCTGTATAACACTTCTGCAGGCGCTACCACTGCAATTTACTAATAAGGTGCCAGATAATTTATTATTGTCAGTGTTATCCAATTTGAGATATTCTAATCATTGATGCATTGTTGGGAATTTATAACTTTAGTCTATATCATCTGCATCTATTCTGCTGCTCCTGAACTCTTAGTTTGTGGAAGAAGCCGTGACGCGCAATTATGACAATTCTTCTCATTTGTCTACTTCGCCTTTACCATGGCATGTAGGACAATCGCCAATTGTCTCCTCACCATGAGACTCAGCCTTTGGCTGTCGTGTAATTGGCAATTTACCAGAGCCTTTACAGATAGGACAAGTTGTCTTCATGATACATTATAAGTTCAAAGCATTAGTTATTATCATTTATGTTGGTTTGCGAGAAATAAGGAAGCGCCAACACATGCTTAACTAAATGATAGAGGATGTGATCACGGAGTAGAATAGTATCATAGACAATATCGAGAAGCATACAAAACATGGCCCATTGTTCCTTATGATGAAGTATGCTCTACAGAATATTTAGGCTACGCAAGATTACGTTCATAGCTAATGAAGACCAAAAAAGCTATTTGGAACGATTTTATTTTCAGTTGCTCCATATGAAGGACCAAAAGATTCGAATATCTATTGTATAGCCATGTGTAAGATGCACTAGCTGTTTTTCAAGCCATCCTTAAAGAATTACGATATGAGAGAGAGTGAAGAGTCCTGCAAAGGTATATACATTTGCAAATTATCTTAACAGAAAGCCTTATAATTTTGTCCTGATGTTAATAAACAGAAAAATTTGACATCTACTACTACTAATAATAATAATAATCCTGCATCTAGCTCCCCATGGAAACTTCAAGGAGACTATTTTGAAGGGTGTAATTGTAATGTAATGTGTCCGTGCATATTTAAGGAAAATCCAGATGAAGGTTTCTGCAATTTAACTGCTGCCTGGCATATTCAAAATGGTAGCTATGCTGATGTTAATGTAGATGACCTTAATGTAGCAGCTCTGTTTCATACACCAGGTAATATGGCGACTGGTCCAAAATGGAAAGCAGCATTGTATATCGATGACAGAGCAACCAAAGAGCAATCTGATTCGCTTATCAAGATATTTTCCGGTCAAGCAGGAGGCTTTTTTCACATA
>JBKPEX010000273.1:0-1254 GCA_046728625.1 Thermoproteota archaeon | reverse complement strand
AGTTTATTTTTAAACAAGACGATACCATTCTTCTTCTTCTTCTTCCTCTTTTATGTTGTGACAGAATATAGCGTTATCATAATCATTCTTGGTATTCCTTTATTGCTTTTCTTCTCTATTCTTACAAGATATCTCTCTTATCATTTGATCTTGTCTATAGCATCATGCATTCTAATCTGCCCATAAAGTGCAAGAGCATAAAGCAGTTGCTAATGTATAGGATGCACTGAAAAACCTCAAAGAAAGCGAGGGACTTTAACTATTGAATATTTATTGTATATATATCTATATACTTATTATATTATTTTCCTAGCAATATAGGCTTCGCTAATCCATATTCTTTATCACCTAACAGGTTAGAATGGCAGTCTTGAGTATGTCCAAGATTATGGAAATATCCTTGCGACTCTACACTTGATAGAGGCACCAATCCATCATTAGGTTTTGGAAGTTGAAGATATCCTGCTTCTTCAGCTGGCAACCAATTGAGTTGCGGGCAATTTAATAATAGTGAAGGATTCCAATCGCCTGCGATAGTATAGTATTTTGTATTTGTATTCGCTCCTACTTTGGTGTCAGCAGCTCCAGGTTTTAAGTCATCTACTGCAGGCTTGCAGATATTACTTGATTGTGCTAATGGTGAACCTGCATTTGGAACTCCAATCATTATTAGATTTTTTACAACATTTTCTTTGCTATTATTAAATAAGTATACTCTTGCGTCTAATCCTCCCTTGCTATGACCCACTATGTTTACTTGCTTTGAACCTGTCGTATTTTGTATTTGTTGGATTTGCTTGCTTAATTCTCTGGCGTGGTCTGCAGCAGTTCCGCATTTATCGTCTGATTTATAGAAAGTTATTGGAAAGTATTGAATGCCATCCTTTTTAAGTAGATCTTCCCATATCTTCCATTTCGACGCATCATCTAGATAACCATGTATCAATAGCACTGGAAGTGGTTTTACAATAGCTGCATTATTACTTGTCTGAGATTGTGCATATGCAGCAGCAGAAGAAGAAAGAGCCAAGGCTTGCTTGATATTATATGAGAATGATGGTTGTATTATTATTGCAATTAGCAGAGTAGATATGACGGCAATTACTATAGTTTTTTTACTATTATTCATATTATAATATAATAAATAGGTTGGAAAGAGTTATATCAATTTCATATTTTTTCTGTTGGCCTGGCCAAGACTAAGGGTCTTAATATCAGCGGTATAGTTTGAACAATGATAACATTGAGCTAAAC
>JBKPEX010000340.1:0-2730 GCA_046728625.1 Thermoproteota archaeon | reverse complement strand
GGTCGACAGAGGTATTAGGTTTGAGATATAATTTTGTAGATCGTTATCAACTAACAACTTTACACCACTTCCAGATGACATAACTGGATCGAGGACTATGGGAACTCTCACATTTTGTATTGAATCACATATGGTTTTGATAATTTTTTTGTTGTATACCATGCCAATTTTAATAGCGTCCGGGGGAATGTCCGTTAGAACGCTCTGTATTTGATTTCTTATTAGGTCTGAACTTATCTCTTCTATAGCTGCAATTGTTCTTGTGTTCTGAGCTGTAACAGCTGTTATTACAGTACACCCATATACGCCTAGGGCAGAAAATGATTTTAGATCAGCCTGTATACCGGCTCCAGAGCTAGAGTCGCTTCCCGCAATCGATAGTGCCACTCGAAGCAATATGTCACATTGTCGATAGTAGTTATTCAGCCTATCTATGCTCTGCTTCAGAACTTATCTGTATATGTGATTATATCAGTTAATGCAGAATTGGGATTTTTAAATATTGAGAATATTACATAAGTTCTTGCATTGATAATGATGTACAAATATTTGAATTGTTCCTAAATTTTGGGTTGTTGGAAGGGCCCGCGTCTCCCATCTCATACTACGGTGTGGTAGACATTGGCAATAAACTTATACCATGAATCTTACTCACAAAATATTCTTATCCGTTCCCCCGCCGAAATAGCGTCTATTAACTTCTTTCCACTCTCGGAACGTTTGTCGATCTTTATCCTGCATTTTTTTCCAATCTGACTATTTAAAAGAAAACTATCTTCAATGAACACATTTGCTTTTTTGCCTACCTGTTCACTGTCTACTGTAATATTAAAACAGGTTCCATCTTCTTTTAATTCAAAATCTATCCCACTTCCAACCGATGCGTCTTTTGCCTCTACATTAATTCTTAAACCAAGCATCTTTTCCAACTCGCTAACCGTCGACCCTCCCCTGCCAATTATCCTCGGAATCATGGCTTTGGCTACATTTATTTGAACGGTATTATCTGTTATAATCTTAATCTCAGCATTCGGATCAAATCTTCTGATTACATCCTTGATTTTTGATTCGGCTAGCTTTTTAATGGGACTTCGTGAATCACCATTTTCCGGTTGCTGTCTGAGAGGAACGACAACATTTTCCTCACCATATGTATAGATTTCATATTCTACTACGCCGGTATCGAAATCTCTAACTTCAACAAGGGGTCGCGCTAGGTCTGCTTCTATCATGCCCGAAGGTACCTTTACAGTTAACAATACGTCATACACCTTTTGAATTTTACCGTCTTTTACGAATATTATAGTGTCTAGTATATGGGGTATCATTCCCAAGTCTACACGTCCGATAAATCTTTGTATAGCGTCAAGAGAGCTGCTGGCATGGATAACACCTATCATTCCAACTCCGGCGAGTCGCATATCAGAAAAGACTCTGAAATCTGCTGTCTTCCTTATTTCATCAAAAATAGTGTAGTCCGGCCTTACCAACAGTAAAACATCCGCAGCATTTTCAAAACTTCCGTCCAGCTGCCCATATTGTGTTACTTCTTTTGGTACCTGTAGATCTCTCGGTGACTCGAATGTTTTTACTATCTTCTTCTTTTCTATATAGAATTCGGCAAGACTGCTTGCTAAAGTACTTTTGCCTGAACCAGGAGGTCCAGATATTAATACTCCCTCTGCTCTCTCCGAAAGTCTGGCTATCAATTTTTCGTTGGAATTATATTCAGCAAGGGAAAGCCTAGTTATTGGTCTAACGATAGTCACCTCTATAGCCTCAGAAAATGGAGGTTCGGTTATAGCTATTCTAAAATTTCGCCACTGAATAACTTTCGCTCCAATCCTATTGATTTCCAACGACGCTATTGCTGGGTGTCGGCAAAGGTTAGTGATCTCATCAACAATCTCCTTTAGTTCAGTCTTGTTGCTTTTTTCCATTCCAAGGCTTACAAGTTCGAAATTACCAGGCTTTCCTTTCTTGGCCATCGGTTGTACATCCTCCTTAAGATGAACGCTCATAGTATTTTGATCGAAGAATCTTTCGATTTGAAAAGTGTGCGATTTCATGGTCTTCTCGTAGATGCATTCGATTCCTTGAGCCTCTGCAGCCAAGGCCTGCACGTAATCTCCTGTTACTAGAATTGCACATTCCTTCATAGCCACATCTTTTATCATCGCGTCGATTCGTCCTTGCTTTGCTAGACGAATATCCTCTATTTGCGGTCTTTCTCCAGCCAGCCTCATTGATATCTTCCTTCTCTTACAATCTTCCCTTAAGTTCTTGATAGCGTTAAGTCCAACAAAACCTATCTCCTTGTCAGCAGAAGCTTGTGATTGCAACTCGTCAAAAACAGAAACAGGAATAATAATTTCGCTACCTTGTTGGATGTTATGGGACTCTAGTAAGCTGAGGATTTCGCCTTCAATTATAATTGAAGTGTCCAGGACATATTTTTCTTTATTGCTCAACTCACTTGATTATATATCGATTGTACGCAAATAAAGTATTTTCGGCAATTTTAAGTAGCAATCAGATTTTGAACAAATTTAAAGGCATTTATCAATACAAATATTGCCTCTTTGTTCCCAGGCGATCTCGGCAGAATACTGTACACGTGTAACACTTTAGAATTTTATGTTGAAGAATACCAATAGGTAGTTTAAAAAGATCGAATAACCCTGATACTGTAATGCATGAGCTAGAGGGAAAGGTTGCATTGGTTACAGG
>JBKPEX010000325.1:0-3134 GCA_046728625.1 Thermoproteota archaeon | reverse complement strand
TCCTAAAGTTGGTTGGCGTATTATCATCATTTACAATCAATAAAATCATATGAACAGATAATCTTGCCGGCTTTTGCAGCTCTTTATTGGAACGTCGTCATTTATTTTAGGTTTGAGAATTCAAAGTGCACTCAGAATGGCTGGCGGAGGATTGACATCATCGCAGCCGAACCCATCAGCATCAACATTATCGGCGCCAGTAATGCACAGATATTTTGAGTTATTGATACTGGTACTAGTTATTCCCTCAGTACTGATAAACACATACGGAATACTTCTAGTTGGAAGCCACTTGTATCCAGAAGATGCTCCTTATTTACTACTCCTTTCTTCTCTGTTTGTACCTGCAGGGCGCGATATTATTTTTGGTGAGAAAGTTACGTATACCCGTATACCAAATGAAAATGGTAAATAACACAAAGGAGCAGGATTTCGGACTTTATCGCCTAGAGTCAAGTATAAAACACAAAAATCTACATTGTATGTTATATATTGATGAATATGGTCAGTACTTATTGGACTTGAGTGTAGGGCTCCAATAGTAGAACAGTCCAAGTATTGGACAGTATTTTCGTAGGAGAATATGCAACAAACATCTTTGTATTGTTAACTACTTCAATTTTGTATCCAGACTTACCGGACGCAGCATCTTTAAAACTTTGTAGATTAGCAAATGATTCTGGAGTCTTTGAAAGTTGTGAATTTGAATCAGCCACTTTTTGACCATGATTATCAACATATACTATACGTTCAATGCTTAAAGGGTGAAGAGATTGAAGAAATCTATCAAATACGCTAAAATCTAGTGCACCAAACCATATACCTATTAATGATCCATTTTTGTCGGAATATATTGGCACTGCAATAACAGATACTCTCTTTCCACTAGCCTTAGAGACTATCATATTTCCAAGGAACGCATCTTTTGTTTCAATTGCTCCTTTATAGTAATCTCTATATGCAAAATTATTTTCTGTGAGATTAAGTTGACGCCAATAGGGTTCTTGCATGTATATATCTCCATTGGGAAGAAGGAAAGATATTCCAGCAAAATCATCATCAGCTTTCAAAATAGCATCTGCAATTTTTCTTTTTGCAACATCTACATTCTTGGCAATACCGTGTAAACTACTATTGATTTTGTCAGCATATTGAGCATTGCCTATTTCTGGTAAGATACTTGTTACCCTGAGATGTGCGGCCGAATTATTTAGACTATGACCTAAGCTATTAGCCAAAACCTTTGCAATTGTAACTTTATCAGTTATCGATTGGTATTGATGCAGTTTTATAGTATTATTATCATTTTTTTGGGCATTTGCATCAGGTAAATAAAGTACATATGAGCTTATTGATAAGAACGACAGTATCGAAACTATTACTATGCCAAGCGTTACGTATAGGACTTTCAAGATTTTCAGTTCTTCGATAACAGCTACCTATTTAATCTTTGTCTTTACATGGAAAAACTACCGAACAACATAAATAAAATGAAAATACATACAGCGAGGCTATTTGTGGAGATACAGTTAATAGCAGATATGGAATGATCTAATTTGCTCAAATTACCCATACCTATAGTTTAGAAAACAACGCTGACTTACAAAAACATAATTATAAGAGGATTATCAGTACTGCATGTGAATAACAAGTCATACTTGGTAATATTTTCTTTGGGTCTCGTAATTTTACTTTGCTCATCTATGACTGCTTATGGCGTTTCCTATACGCCACAACTTTACTTCAAGGACTCTTCTCCTTATGGTACACCTTATACAGATTGGATAAAGAAGTGGTGGCAATGGAGTGTCTCTCTATCCAAAGCTGAACATCCACAAACTAATCCAAAAACGGTGTGTGCGATGGGACAATCAGGACAAGTATCCTTCCTAGTTCAAAACTTACAAGGCTCTTCGCACTACTCATGTACAATTCCTGCCAATAATGCTATTATGATTCCAATATCGACGGGATCATGCACTTCAATAGAAGCCCACTCCACGAAACTTGCTGATCTACTCAGTTGCGCCACAATCGGAGATAAGTATCTCACATTCAAAGCGACACTCGATGGCATACCACTCAACAATCTAGAGAATAACTATGCCACGACTAACACTTTTGATATGACAGTACCAAATGATAATTACGAATTTCTTAAAGGTGGCACGTACCCAACTGGAGCTGGTGGTTACTTTATTTTTCTAAAACCTCTTCCAGTAGGTGAACACAACTTACATGTAACAGCAAGAGTAGTTAATCCTACCGATCCCTCCTTTAACTTTGACTATGATACATCCTTTGATCTGAAGGTCCGATAACCTCCCAACGTTGCAATCACTAACTAAGATTACCAGATTTCGAATGACATGTCAGTGAGATGATACTGGCCCAGTGATAATAGGTTACAATTTGCATGACCTATTTTTTATCCGTTCATATGGATAAAACTGCAATATTCTTGCTATTTCAGGTTGATTACTCTCACCCTTGCTTAATAATTCCTTACCTTCGGCTCCGCCATTCAATCTGTTGTTTCACCTTTGTGCTCATTTGTTGCGGTATTTCACGCTCATATTCCCCCATTGTTGCATGACTACGTTTATGATATCTTGGAGAAGCTTTAATTCTTGCTATTCGTAATTCCATGTAGCAAGTCTTACAAGATCTTGCAAGAATATTCCTGTGCTATTCAAATAAATTATTATTTATTCACAATTGGCAAACTAAACGAAAACGTAGCTCCTTTACCACCTGCGTTATTCTCAGCCCATATCTTACCACCATGAGCTTCTATAATGCTTTTTGATATGAACAATCCTAATCCTGTACCTCCTGTTTCGGATTTAGTAGCAAATTTTGTAAATAGTCTTGGCAATATTTCATTATCTATACCTTGACCAGTATAACTTACACTAACAATAACAACATGATTGGGACCATTCTTCTCTTGAACTGCTGCCGCCGCAGATATAACTATTCTGCCTTCCTTTGTGAATTTAATAGCGTTGTTTAAAAGATTCAAAATCACCTGATAAATTCTGTTTCTATCTGCTGGTATGAAGACATCCTCATCCTCATTAAATACAGATTCTAGTTTGATATTATCTTTATATTATTTTTTAATCTGGTTT
>JBKPEX010000054.1:0-5717 GCA_046728625.1 Thermoproteota archaeon | reverse complement strand
GTAAACAAACAGCTTGTTAAGATTCTAAACTGACTACACCCGAGTGTCTTCTGTGCTTATTATCACTTTCTAAAAATACGCTATCATATTGTTCTTTATTTTTAAGGGACAGATTCCCTTTTCGCTATTAATTTTATTGCTAAGCTAACACTATCCTTCTCCTCCACATAATAGAGCAAGTTGAGTCAATAAGAATAATCAACAGTTGCACTGTTACCTATGCTAATTATATTTTCTTATTTCTTTTCTTAATAGCTCTAGCCCTTATTGAATTTAACAATCGCTATTAGGATTAAAATAGGTTCAACAAATAAACAATGTCTTAGTTTTGGTAATTTCAAGCGTATTATTCTTTAAAATCACCAAGGTTCAGGCTTACCATCATAGAAAAATCCTCCAGTAGGGCCATTATCTGGCAATGCAGTAGCTGCCCATACAATACCTCTTGCTCCTTCTTTTACGGAGCGTCCTCCGTGACCCCCCATGTCTGTTGCAACCCAACCAGGATCAACTGAATTTACCAAGATTCCAGTCCCTTTCAATTCATCTGCCAATTTCCTTGTTAATGCGTTTAATGCAGCTTTAGATATACCATAGGCAGGCGTTCCGCCAACCATATAATGTAGCGAACCTGCACCGCTTGAGACATTTACTATGCGTCCGTATCTATATTTCTCCATAAGGGGAATGAATGCTTGGCATAGCAACCAAGGTCCATATAGGTTAGTAATCAGCGCTTTATTTACTATTTCCAAATCGGCATTAATGGTATTTTGTCCTGTATCATAGAGAATCGCGGCATTATTAATAAGAATGTCAAGACGTCCAAATCGTTGCTTTACTTCATAGGTTATACGTTGGATATGACTCTTATCTGAGACATCAAGCTGATAAAAAAGTATATCTAATTTTTCATCCGTTAATTGTTTAGTGGCTAGCATACCTTCTGTAGTATTACGAGCAGTTAACAGAACTGTCAAACCTAACTGCCCGAGCTGTCTACAGCATTCAAATCCTATACCTCTATTAGCTCCTGTTACCAGAACAATTTTTTTGCTACTTCCATTATCCATTAAACGCTGCAAAGACGTTGAAGTAATTAAACCCTAATTATCCCTGGGCGCATGTGCATGAAATAATAAGTTATTGCTTTTTTTGATTCATTTTTTATTACTCCAGACAATCTACAGAGGTCAATTAAAAAATTCCATTCTTTGACGCAATGCTAAGGTACAAAAGGCAGACCATATATACGTTAGACCCCTCACCTTATTATAATAAAATAATACCAATGAAAACACTTCTTATCCTACGCAATGCCAAGTCTAGACCAAAAGATCCTGATACGTCAGATCATGATAGAGATTTAGCCGAAGTTGGAAAAAGACGATGCATTGAAGATGGGAAAATTGCTTCGATGCACAGATCTTTTGCAGGATTCATCATAACCTCAACTGCACTTAGATCTAAAACAACTGCACAGATTGTGGCCAAAGGATGCAAATATGAAGGACGAGAAATTGCTATACAACCTTCACCTTATAATGCTAACCTTCAAGACTATGTCAATATTGTAAAGGAACTCTGATAGGTACATTCGCGTATTGCTAGTAGGACATCATCCTACAATAGAGCAAACAGTAGAATTGCTTACAGCTACTCCAGACGCAATTGTATTGTCAACATGTGCGCTAGCACATTTGAGTATACCATTGAAAAGTGGTGTGATCTTAATACAAAAACAGAATATCAGATTGTCTTAAAAGGGATAATGAAGCCAAACTAATGGCTCGTGTTATTTGTTCTATCATCTTGCCGACGTCACTTTTATAATTATATCGTCTCGGCATATTTAATTATATTTTTATTGCTTTCTTATTCCAACTAACAAGTCATATAGTTCTCTAACGATGAAGAATACCCTCATTAAAATTGCATTAATATTGTTTCTCATTTTTCACATTTGGATATCATCAAATTAGACTTTTACCAAGAGACTAATTTTCTGCAAAATAGTTTTTTCGGATATCTTCATCTAAAACCCAAATTCTTAATTAATACGAATTGCAATTAACTATATGTCACAATCTAAGGCGATAAATTGCTATTACCTGAAAGACGTTTGTAAAAAAACAAAGGATAATACTAAAGGTTATGAAGGGTTTGGAGAAATAGGATCTACATGGGTTCGTCTGGGAATATGTTTAATGTGTGCTCATGTACGATGTTGCAATTCCTCAATAAAAAAGCATGGAACAAAACATTTCAAGAAAACCCATGATCCAATAACAAGTCATAAGAAGCAGGTGAGAATTGGAAATGATGTTATGTTTATGAAGTATTCACGAGTAACCTTGTGATAATCAAATCTAATAAGGCGAAATACAAAGATGATGAGGACTCAGACAGACATAGAGATAACAATAAAACTAAAGATAGTATCATTATATCATGGCCACTCTACCCAGTGGACGAGCCTCATTTGAAGACTATTTGCATTTCGTGTATTACGTGTCACTTGTTTGGTTAAAGAGAGGAGTTCGATGACTACACACGCTTGGCCTGCACTGCCGTTGGCAGAGTGGAAAGATACATACGACACCCTGCACAGATGGACCCAAATCGTTGGCAAGATTCGACTTGCACTCACGCCCTCCGTGAATCATTGGTGGAATTCTACTCTCTATGTTACGCCGCGTGGACTTACGACTTCCATAATGCCTTATAATGGCAGACACCTCCAGATAGAGTTCGATTTCCTTGCTCACGTGCTGCTCATTGAAACTGACGATGGGTCCACAAAGACAATCCCTCTTCAACCACGCTCAGTAGCTGAATTCTATCAAGAAATAATGTCAGCCTTAGGGTCGCTTGGAATGCCTGTAACGATCTGGACCACACCAGTCGAAGTATCAGATCGAACCCCATTCGAAGTGGATCGTAAACATGCGTCTTATGATCGCGAATATGCACAACGGGTTTGGCGCATCCTAGCTCAGAGTAGCAGAGTGCTTACAGTGTTTCGTTCCAATTTCATTGGTAAGGTAAGCCCAGTACACTTTTTCTGGGGTGCTTTTGATCTGGCAGTTACAAGGTTTTCCGGACGTACTGCGCCTCCACACTCAGGTGCACCAAACTTGGCCCGTTCTGTAGCAGTCGAAGCTTATTCGCACGAGGTTAGCAGTTGCGGTTTCTGGCCGGGAGGTGGTCCTGTCGATGAACCATCTTTCTATGCCTACGCCTATCCAGAACCTGAGGGTTTCAAGGACTATCCCATCCAGCCGGCGGAGGCGTACTACAATACCGAGATGAAAGAGTTCCTCTTGCCATATGAATTAGTCCGTACATCAGATTCACCCGATGAGTTACTGCTGTCATTTCTACAGAGTACCTATGTAGCAGCAGCAGTACTGGCCAAATGGGACCGAGATTTGTTGGAGCGCCATTAGGTTATAAAGTGATACCTAATGCCTTGCTGGCTCTTAGTTCAAACTACAATATAACTGAAAGTATAGGTTACCTCTTTCAGGCAGTTTCGTAAGCGCGCTGTTTGTTAGTTATATAGAACCAGTATGACTATAGCAAAGAATTATTACAAATGTTCCGTCAATATTAAAATGCAGGGATTGCAACATTGATCGTATGATCATTTGCGGTAAGATTGAATGTCCTAAAAAAATTCATCTTTTACCCTTATCAGGCTGTGGAGGAGGATTGGTGGTAGCTGTGATAGACTCTGATCGCAGTAATATTTGTTATTATTGACCTACTGAATTCCTGCGAAACTTTTAATGCAAAAAGAAGAACCTGCTCAGCACTGAAAATATCGATACTCCACTCTTGATAGATCATCAGTTTTTTGTTATATCTTGATAGATCCGGATTCAAAACAATAGTACTACTGAAACTATTATGACGAGGCTATTTTATTTCTTGTTTGTTACTTTATCTATGGTCTTGAGTTTCTCCTTATTTAATTCGTCAACTGTGAGACCATTAGCTAATATAATAATACTATTATTATCATCTTTATCTCCTATTGTGAACACAGCAGCATATGAAGAATCTTTTAATGTTTTTATAATTGAATGGTCATCTTCCCGTACTATTAAGTCCAATTCCTTTAGCGGAATCACGGAGCCATAATCGTCTATGTCAAGCCTTGTTACCCTGACCATATTTTTGCTAGTATCGAAACCGTTCACTTTGATTAACATGCTACGATTTTATATATGGCGTATGTTATATTTTATTTTTTATTCTATCCTTCTTCAGAGGAATTATTTAAGCGTTGATGCATCTTTTTATCATAATAATCAATATGTTTTGTTGACTGGTAATTGCCTTGTATATTGAGACCAGCGATCCCTTCAATCAGGATTCATCAGCGGTTCGATAATGCGGATATCGGTAAAACCACTCTTGTAAAATATCAGCATACAGGAATGCATGAGGAAATGCCAACATGTCATTAAGACTATAGCTACCATCATAGCTGTTAAATATTTATTTATCTTTATTATAACATGTCGTCATCAACTGAATTAACAGATACAGCATATGATATCTTAAAAGTGTTGGGAAAGGATGCGGACTTCATATACGACACGATCGAAACTTATATCAAGGATGCGCAGCAAGCCAACAAAACGGAGTTGGTAGGAATATGGCAAACAATTAAAACAGATAGAAAAAGACACATGCATCTACTTAAAGAGGCCTTAGAAAAAGAGATCCATGGATAAACGTTATACTAATGGCCGATATAGATCACTCTTATTATTTGCTTAATGTAAGAGTCCTGTATTAAGAATTGATAGAGGCGATCCACGATATTTCGTTAAAAACAACGATAGAATTCTTTTGATATCGTAGATTTATTTCTTACTCCTTTTTTTCCTCCAATTTACTCTCTTATTATTCAATATCTCAAAGTTTTCGTAGATGTGATGTCTTTTGTTCCTCATTCCTTCCACAGTTTGTTTAGCTTTTTCCCAAAAAGGAGTGGGATTGAACATATCAAAGTAAAGGTCCTCATCAATCATGCCGTGAGCCACAAGAACACCCGATAATTCGAAAAATCCACATACGCCAATAAAGTAAGATCTACCGGTAGAGGTACCAGAGTATTTTTCTAAATATTCATTATAAGTTTTTGCATCAAACTCTTCCAGAAACCATAAGATTGCATCTCTGTGCCTATCATATATTTCGTATAGCTTTAGTAATGTGTCTGAATCGCTACTTTCAATACGCTTCTTCTTCAAGGTATTCAATCTATGAATTTGCCATTCTATATAGTTAAAGTCCTAGCCTGTGTGAGAGAACAGCATCAGGCTAGTAATTGCCAACAGAAAATTTTGAAAAAATTATGTGGAGAAGGGTTGATGATATGATAATTCTAAGTAGCTTAATTTCTAGCCATAACTACCTTCAGAGTACCAATATTTTCACTTTTGAATGTCTTCGATCTTGTTGCTGTCTTATCAATTATATCATCGGATCATATTCGGTCTGGTCTGTTATCATGTTCTAATGTCCATATAATTGCTATTTATAACGGGTACATGAACGAATCACTCCTCATACCAATATAAAATTGCTCTAATGCCGATTGTTAATGACGAATGATACAACTTCGATCCTAATAGACATTTGGATCTCTATTAGGATTCATTTAGGCTAGCAATAGACCAGATTACTTTATAAATAATTTA
>JBKPEX010000403.1:0-7648 GCA_046728625.1 Thermoproteota archaeon | reverse complement strand
CTCGGACATCTTCTACAATCCATTTATAATTTTGCATGAGTTTTACCATCATATAAGGTCAAGAGCCGAAAAACACAGAGGTTCTGAAAAGCACGCTAATAAGTATGCCCAGGAGTTTATAAACTCGTATATGAAAGTAGTTCGTATTCATTCAGAACGAATGATTTGATGATTATTTAATCCAAGGTGGTATATTTATTTGTGGGTAGCATATGAATATGAACATAGTTAATTTTTCTAAAACCCAAATGTATGACATGGTTATCAGTCAACTGTCATGATAATGAATTTATTCCCAATATTTATCGTATGGTTTCGCTCTATAGTTTAGACTAGTACGTATCTCTGGTACAGCTATAAGCCGGTTTAAGATATTTTATCTCCATGATGTATTTTATAAAATTAACACAACTTTAAAGAGTATGACCTTTACATAATATCTGATATTCTATCATGCATATATTTGGAAAACGGAAAGAAAAACGAAAAGAGGGAAATGAGGAGAATAAATCTTATAAGTGTAAGCATTGTGAAATGAAATTTGAAGACAAACAGCGACTAAAGATACACGATAAAAAGGCTCATTCCGGAAAAGGTGAGAGAAAAAAAAAATAGTCTGAATATGATTATAGCTACAGTCTTCTAGCTGATTTCAGCCCTCATGTACGTAGCTAATCGCAATTTAACTATGAGGCTTTGCAGAAAGAGAATGCTTTTATTGTCATCTTGATGAAAAGGAGATAACTGGATATGAAAATTACGCTTATCTACTTTTATAATATAATAAGAATGTGGTAAAGAAGAACTCTTCTTTGAAACAGTCAGTTATGACCTACTAGATACAGTACTGAATATCAACTAAGTTATACAATACTACTGGAGTTAGATAGAATATTACTGTTATAATAATTTACGACAACAAAGATAAAACTACCAGTTCGGAGGAACAAACAGATCATCATCACTATTCTTCTGTTTTTTGTATTGTAAAGAGTATAGAGACAACAGAAGGTAAGGCTTAGTTGTACATAGACCATTTGCAACAAAGTCCCGTTTAGATTTTGATCCTAAAGACTGGAACCAAAGAGGTAAAAGGGACGTGGGATCATCCTCACCCTCATCTCGTAGATCGGAGACTGTAACATATATCTATTTATTTTCTATTATCGATCTTGCGGTTCTGAAAACATTCATCCACATATCCCAAGTCAACTTTCCCGTATTTGTATTCTGTCTGCTAGGATGATAAGAAACAAGAAGAGTTTTCTTCTTGCCATTAATAATGTTATAAGAAGCTCCATGCTTGAAAACCACTCCTTTACAATTGTTTGCTCGACAATAAGCATCAAATGCAACTTTACCGAGCGTTAGTACTACTCTTGTTGTTTGCTCCAGGATTTTTAATTCTGCTAATAAATATTTTGAACAGTTCAATAATTCAAACCAACTTGCCTTATTATTTGGAGGAGCACATCTTATAGTAGCGGTAATATATGTGTCTCTCAATACAAGCCCGTCATCTTTGTACTGACTTGTTGGCTTATTTGCAAAGCCGGTTTCAAATAAGGCTCGTGCGACCCACTGGCCGGAGCTATCTCCTGTAAACATTCTACCTGTTCTGTTACCCCCGTGAGCGGCCGGAGCTAGTCCAATAATTAAAAGCTGAGCCTTCGTGTCTCCAAAACTTGGAAGAGGCTTAGCCCAATAATCTTCATTTATGAATCTCTTAACCTTACTTTGTCCGATCTCTTTAATATAATTAGATAAGCGGGGGCATAAATTACATTTAATTATCTCTCTATTCAATTCAGAAAGTGCTTTTTCCGATATAGTGTTTATATGGATTAAATTAACCATTTCGAATAAAAATTCTTATTATTTTTATTTCTTATAACCAATATCTGATCATTTTATAATGTCTCCATAACACTTCCAATTATTTGTCGTAAATATCGTATCTTTTTCACAATAAACATTAAACCTGAAGCAATATTTAGTTTGTCTCACGAGAGTTGAATTTAGATTCTGAAAATCTACTATTTGGGTGACAGTGTATCCCGTTCCTGAGGCTCATATTTTCTAACCACTTCCGATAGAGACGTTCTTTTTCCTCCTACTGTCTTTATATCAATATTGATTTCACCATTTTTAATATCTATGATATTATATGTGTCTTCAAAAACTCCTCTGTATCGCCATGAACAAGCTGTTCCTGCGTATGCTATTTTGAGACTTCCTAGATTCCAAATCCATGGTCTATGTTTATGCCCGCATACTACTAGATCTACCTCAGATTCCAAACATGCTCTTAGAGTATCTCCTGCGTCAGAGATACCTACAACATTCGTATAACCTGTGTCAGGAATAGCTATCAAATGATGGTGCATTGCTACGATTTTTGTTTTGTCATTATATTTTTCAAGAGCTTCTTCCATCCATACATTCTGTCTGTGTCCTACTTCCCCTTCATCTCTGTCTGGTCTGGCAGTTGCAAGGGTGAGTACAACTGTGTCATCAAACTCATATATTTGTCTCGATAAGGGAAAGAATCTCTTGAACAGAAGATAACCTGTGTGGCGATAATCATGATTTCCTGGGAAAACTATTAGATTGGAACACATCAATCTATTAATTTCTGTACGAGCCTGTTGAAATTGAAATAATAGTCCGTCATCCGTCAGATCGCCAGATACGATTATTGCGTCTGGCTTGAGATTGTTGACCTCTTCTACGATCGTATTGAAAGAATCTGGCTTGAAGAGGCCGCCAATATGCAAGTCAGATATCTGAACAAACCTCATAATCCAGTTATTTTGTCACTATATGATATATTAATCAAATCTGAATCAAAATGTAAAAGGTGTTTTAATAATGATCGATAGCTAGGGTCTACAAGAATAATCCAAGCTTTATACGCAACAGCATTTGAAAACTAAAAACAATATACAGGGAGTTAAAGCCTTCCTTTTGGATGGATATGTCGATAAGAGGACTTTCCCTAATGCACACTATGATAAACTAGATTGGAATATTATCGACAAAAAAATTACTGTCCCGCGTTCCTAGTAGTATTACATTATGACATATTAGATCAATTTCTACAGCTAGGACTATACATGGTAGCTAACGTAACACTCATGACTAACCTCCTTTGGGCATCAGAATAAATTTACTAATTATACTCTAGTGCCATAAGGTATGCATCTTCCCCATCCCTATAATACGTACGCAGTCTAGATTTTATTTTAAATCCAAGATTCTCATACATTTTGACAGCTGATTTATTACTGACTCTGACTTCAAGATAAATTTCGTCACTCTTTCTACTTAAAACACCATTAATGCCCTCGACCATTAATGCCTTTCCTACGCCTTTTCCCCGATGTTCCTCCAATACAGCAACGGAAACAACATGGCCTTTTTTAACAAATCCTAATTTTCGAAAGTTGGAAAAGCCAAACTCGATCTTGCACATTATATAACCAATAATTTTATTATAGTGCTCTGCCACAATGAAGGCTTCAGGTAACTCTCTCAAAATAGATTCAAAGAAGTAGTCAGAATAGTGTTCAGGAAGAGCGGCCATGTTAATCTCCACTACAGATGCAAGGTCTCCTGTTTCGCATCGTCGGATAATATAATCGCCTACTCTTCGCAGGGCTGTTTGCAATCTATTGAATTATCCTCATAACAAATTATTTAACTTTATCAAATCAATAATATTGCAATCTGTTAATGTCATCATTATAATGACAAGGAATTCTTGATCAGTTTAAGAACTACAGGTAACGAAAACTCATTTAATAGTGCCAAGATTGAAACAGTGGATTACCTTGTTAGACCATCTGCAGAGTGGACATCAATATATATAAATATATATGCTCTTGAATCTCAGATTCATGAGGAATAAGAGACAAACATGATGAACTCAACTCTAAGCAATTGATCCATTTGAAATCATATTACATGGTATAACATACATATTTACATAACTGGATTAACCAATTTATTACGATAGAAAATAATAGCCTTTAGTTGATGTCCGTGATACTATTTCAATGACTGGACTGGACTGGACTGAAGATCAATATACCTATCAAGTAGTGACATAGATCCTATTATGCTATCTTGTGGTATGACTAATATACGCAAGGCACAAATTGAAATATATGATGGCTCATACCTGTTCTAATCATATACTGCAGATATGTGGTAACTGGAATAAGTGTTATTGTTAGATCATATTATTTTTTTTGGTATGTAGATCCCTTGCATTTATCCTATGTTATAATAAGCAGTGGTTATGTGATATAATCAGTAAGTTTTTGCAGTGTCATCTTCTTCCTTTCTTTTAAATCTAGACATCAAAAAAGGCTCATCTAATCGCATCAAATTACTTAAAATGATAGAGGTTATTAAGCCCAATAATAATCCACCAATGATATCTGTAAGATAATGCTGCATTAAATACAATTTGGTAATTCCGACAATTACCGGTAGACACCAAATTGATAATCCTCCTACCTTTGACCTTTTATTTATTAGATATCCGACAGTAAATGCAAAAGCCGATATGCATGCAATATGATTTGAAGGATAAGACAGTTTACGTGCAAAGGGCATCAAACTATCTTCCTCTATTACCGATTTTTTTGGTAATTGTATAGAGGGTACGAATTCATAAGACGGCGCGACTCTTCCAATTAACGGCTTAATGTATATTATAATGATGGCAAGCATGATGATGTTAATTAAAAAAATCATTCCCATTTTTCTTGTTCTCCGAATAACAGTAAAGATTATACCAACTACCACTAATGTGGAAACATCTCCGAACAACGTAAATGTTATCATTATGAGATCCAAGTTTTTGCTGCCTTGAAGAGACAAGAAATATTTGTTTATAATATAGTCAAATTTTAACGTCAACCCTGAAGCAACAATTGTTGTGAGTATAATGAATATAATCACTAACATTATGAACTGTGGCGATCTGATTTTCACTAACCATTGTGGCCATATATTATCAATAGTGATGATATTTACCACTATAACACTCATTTTTAATTTTTATTGTTGTTTAGTTTCATCATATCCCGTGGTCCCTAAGCAAAGTCTAAATCTCTTGCCTTGATTTCAAGTACTATTACTAATGTAAAAATATGTGAATACCTAATCCACTTTAGCTATAAATGAACTATATCCCTAACCAGAAACATGACGGTAATTTTCTACTAATGGGAATGGGACGGATAAACACATAAAGTGTCATAATAGATCATCATTGTAGAGTATCACATCATAAGAAGAGAACAACACACACTTTGACTAACAACCCTACCTGAAATATCAATTTAAGTAACTTTTGAATTACTACACCTAATTTTAAATTTATGATCTAAAGTTATTACAAAAAACGAAAGGAGAGTTTTTTTTTCTGATGGTATCTGATTTTGTTTTCTGGATGACACCCTTAGTATAAATATTAATTAATATAGTTTGGTATCCTCATCAAGCTTCTTTGCTGATTCTGGATCCTTGTCAGTATAGTACCTTACCATACCCATCTTAAGTACCTTTAGAGACAATAAAGCGCACTTGATCCTTGCCGGTCCTAGATTCAGAAGTCCTATATTCTCCAAAATATCATTCTTTGCAATCTCTTTAACTGCTGACAGGGGTTTTTCAATTACCATTTCAGTTAACATGGATGCACTTGCCTGACTGATTGCACATCCTCTGCCTTCAAATTTAATATTTTTTATTTTTCCTTCTTCTACCTTTAGATGGATATCTATTTCGTCACCACAAAGAGGATTGCTATCATGGATACTTACGTCAGCATCAACAAGTTTCCCTTTATTTCGTGGGTTCCTATAATGGTCAAGAATAATTTCTCTATAAATATCGTCACTCAAATTCTAAAAATCCTCCTAGCTTCATTAAGTACATCGATGAATATATCAACCTCTTTTTTAGTATTATAGATATAAAAACTTAAGCGAGAGGTGGCAGGAACATCTAATTTCTTCATAAGCACTTGTGCACAATGATGACCAGATCGTATTGCAATTCCATGTGAATTCATTATTGTTGCAAGATCATGTGGATGTATATCTCCAATATTGAAAGCTATTATTCCTCCTCTATGATCCGCATTTGTAGGCCCATACAGGGTTACATCTTTTATAGTAGATAAGGCGTTAATCGCGTATGATGTAATGTTAGTTTCATGTTCTCTTACATTGTTCATTCCTATTTCATTAAGATAATCTATAGCCGCTCCGAGTCCAATTACATCGGCAATATTTGGTGTACCGGCCTCAAATCTATATGGAAGATCATTATATACTGTTTTATGTTTGTAAACTTCTTTTATCATGTCTCCGCCTCCTATGAACGGAGACATTTTGTCAAGTATTTCTTCCTTGACATATAAAATACCTACACCGGTCGGTCCTAGCATTTTATGTGAGGAAAATGCCATAAAATCGCAATTCATTTCCTGTACATCCACTGGCATATGAGGAACGGATTGGGCACCATCTACAAGGACTAAAACACCTTCATCATGTGCCATTTTGATGATTTCATTTAAAGGTACTATTGTTCCAAGAACGTTTGACATTTGACTTATAGACAACAATCCAACCCTTTTGTTTCGGTTCTGAAGACATTTTTTACAATCCTCCATCTTTAGGTAACCATTATCGTCAATTCCAATATATTGCAGATTGGCGCCTTTTTCTTGAGCGAGAATTTGCCACGGCACAATGTTGCTGTGGTGTTCAATTTCAGTTATTGTAATATTATCATTATTCTTGATATTTGCTCTGCCCCAGGAGTATGCAATCAAGTTAATAGCTTCAGTAGCATTGCGAGTAAAAATTATTTCATTAGTTGAACGGGCATTAATGAACTTTGCAATCTTTTTCCTTGACATTTCATATTCTATGGTTGCCTCTTCTGCTATCTGATAAACTGCCCTATGAATATTTGAATTGTAATTCATATAATAATTGCATATTGCATTAATTACAGATTGTGGCTTTTGAGTGGTTGCAGCATTGTCAAGATAAATAAGTGGCTTATTTCCATTAATTTTCCTTTTTAATATTGGAAAATCTTCCCTGATTCTAGGAATGCTCAAAGTGCCCTTCTGCATCATATATATACATTAAACTTCTTAAGATATAAACTTAGGAGTTACATTAGATAGCTATCCTGTAAATAATACTATTTTACAGCTGGTATAAAAGACTACGATACATCAGATAAATCTACAAATACACTTCTTGCAGGATTTCCAGCACGCAAAGTCATAATGTATGATTACTTGGATGACGATACCTCAGAGGTAATGTGAATTGTTTCAGTATATAATGCTACGGAATATAGAATTGCTTATTATGCTGAACTTGGAAAATTTTTAGACTAGTTGCCAACAGCACAAAAAATGATTGAGTCTTTTACAATAGAATAATGAAGTTGGATATATATATACTTACCATTTAGATATATATTGAGCAACCAAATTGGTAAATTATTCATGCGCTGTTAATTCTGCAGTAGTTATTCTCATTCCTCTTTGCATTCTAGATAATATTCTCATTTGATTTTCATCGCTGAAGACGCTCAAATAAATTTT
>JBKPEX010000365.1:0-2105 GCA_046728625.1 Thermoproteota archaeon | reverse complement strand
TTCCACCTATTAATGGCCTGCCATTGGAGGTATTGAGGACTTTGTCTTAATTGCTCAGTGATTATTTTAATGGCCTGAGATTCTCCAGTTGCCTTAGCTACATTTGCCCTGGCTGCTGCTTGGGCTTGTACTACTGTTTGGTTAGCAATTACTTGAACAGCCTTTAAATTATTCTGTTCAGTAAGGAACTTTTGGAAAGCTACCACTTTTGACTCGACTTGGCTTGAAAAAGCCTCCGAGAATTTAAAATCTGTTATAAAGATCGTTTCGACTGTTATGTCTCTTGCAGAAAGCGTGTTACGGATCGCTTGAGCTATAACTGCCTTTGCGGTTTCTCTCTGTGTAATAAGTTGTTCTGCATTGAATTTTGCTACACTTGCTTTTACTGATTCCTGTATCGTGGGTGCTATTATTCTGTCTGCGTAATCTGCTCCCAGCTGCTGATAAATTAAATTTGCTTTACTTGGGTCTATATGATAATTCAGTGCTATTACAGTTGCTACTTCTTGCAAGTCATTTGAGGCAGCTGATGCGTCAGCCTGGTATTTGAGGGTTCGTACTTCAAGTTGTATTACTTGTTCGGCAAAGGGAATTATAAAATGAATTCCTTCTCCCAATACTCTGTTTTCTACCGCACCAACATATAGAACTACTCCTCTGTGCCCTGCCTGTATAATGACTATTGACTCAGATATTATGATGACAATTACAATAAATGTCACAATTCCAGCCAGAATTATTAATTTATTAGACCCTATGATTGATCTAGATGGTGCAGTTGATCCTCTGTATCCATATGGATCATCCCTATCCGCTTGCTTGAAAGGATTTTTCATTAAAGGCTATCTTCTTACCACTATATATTATAATTAAAACTCAATTTAAATCTGATGCTTGCAAGGTATCCCTTCGTTTTGTAGTTAAAGAATGGCTATAACCGCAAATTGGTAAGTTTGATCATGTGTGTCTCATCATATATGTGATTTTCATGCTTAGCGGTCGTCTTCATTCTTTCTTTCTTTTTTTCTTTAGGTCTTGTAATCTCTAATCACAGTAAAGGTATGAATACATCATAAATGGGAAATTAGTTAAGAAAAAAGGGGAAAACAGGGCATATATCATATCCTAAAATAGACGTAACAATAGCAACGACTGTTATTAACGCATCAGTATAAGGCAAATCCTGATAAATTTATATATTATATATATAAACCCTTAGTTTACACATGATTAATTATGAAGAAAATAATTAGCTTAATCTGGGCTTTGTTGACAGGTGCAGTAATGATAGTAGCAGCAAACAGTAGTACTATCATAAACAATGCAACGAATTCAACCTCTGGAAGCATTGCTGGTATTCAGAGTAACTAACGAGCTTCAGTCTCTACCTTTTCTTCTATTTTCCTCATACCCTAAAAATAATACAATACAATATTGCTACTGCAATATGGTATAGTTAAAGATCGCAATCTCCTTTTGTTTTGATATCTTCTTGCTTAGCCAACGACAAAGAATCAATCTTTTGTCGCTTATCTCGATAGTTGCTGCTATGTTAGTCCATGCCTCGTTACAATTGCGGTTAATACAAATAATAACAAGATTCATTGCTGCAAAGTAGGAGTCTTCGTGAAGTCCCATGAGATTGTCTTGATTGGTTTTATTACCAAAATGTATCTTGGTAAGTTCACACTAAATTGAACCATAGGATTATCAAGCGCACTTTTGCCAGCGTATCTTTCATACAGTTTCCTTGTAAATGAACCACCTATGTCATCTCTCATTTCTACTACTTTGCCTTCTATTATTACAGCCTTTTCATTAGTAAGATAGGAAAGATCTCCAGGTTTACCTTCTATAACATCATCTATTATAATAGACACATTTGGACTGTTTTGCAGGTTCTTGGCTTTTTTGGTTCCCTTGGGAGTTGATACAAAGATATCTTTTCCATCGTAATAATACCATACTGGGACTATGTGTGGTTGTGGCTTTCCAGCAGCAGCAGCTGCATCATCATCATCCTTAATTGTTGCAATCCTTGCAATTCTAGGAGTAGAAAGAAATTCATCTATCTCTTTTTTTGACATTGCTGCTGCAGTCATGAA
>JBKPEX010000366.1:0-2683 GCA_046728625.1 Thermoproteota archaeon | reverse complement strand
AGGATGATGAAGAACTGAGGAAGAAGAAACAGCAGTACTTATTGCATAGACCCAACCGAATCCGCCACTCAGTACAAATAACACTGAGGCCAACAAAGCTGTGTTGCGCCACTTATCTCGAACCCATCTTGTAAAAAAATAGTAAAAAGCAAATACAGGTATTATATTCAAAAAACTAATAGAAGCATACGCATTAACAGATGGATTACCTGATAGAGAAATAAAAGCGGCGAGAAATGCAGACAAGAATGGTGGATATAAATCATCTTGTACAGAGTTTGCAATATCTCTAAAAGTACCAGAGATAAACATGAGAGCTCTTCCATGATGAAACCACTGATCTCCTATGATAACGCCTCCATACAGATAATATGTAGATAAAATTACTAATGCAAACAGAGCTGCAAAAACAAGAATTACCTCAGGTCTAATATTATTTTTATTATCTTTAATTCTTGTTTTTCTTGATAGTGGGAATGATGATAATGATGATGATACTGACACTCTCATTCTAAATACAAATACAACAAGTATTATTCCATAAATAACAAGGAGCGGAAGGATAATATTTATGCCAGATACGGGTATACCAAATGATGCTATGATATATCCCGCTAATCCTGTAATCAATACACTGAGAATATAGCCAAGAAGAACCTTTAGCAGAGATTTTTTTAATGGTAATGATGCTGAGGCTGCTGTGAAGCTATTCTTGTTGCTATTGATATCATTATTATCACTGCCTCGCTTTGCTCTCCTAAACCCTCCTTCTTGTTGTTTAAAAATAATACAACTTACCAAAGCATATCCTGGCAAGAAGAACGAAAGTGCTATTGCTGCACTCAGTTTTACCACATCTATTGTATTAAATTGCTCCTTCCAGGGAATAAACAACTTTAGTGCTTGTGGTTCTACGTGCGGGTTTGACATAGAGATAGAAGAAAAAGAACCTATTGCTATAACTAATAAGGCAATAACATAACCTACTACAAAAAGAATGTTTGTTAGAGGACGATGAATATGAGATGATTTCTTATTATCAGTATTACTGCCCTTTGTACTCTTGTTGTCATAGTCGTAGTCACCATCGCTAATGGTAATGTCGTTGTGTAAACTGCTACTGTTACTGCCCTTAACAACAGCATAATACTTGGTTAATCCAAATACTAGAAGAGAAATGATAAAAGATACGGGAATTGTAATTTTAATGGGTATAAACAAATATGAAAATATAAAGTATATTATAAGGCCAGAAATAAGAGCTCCAGGAAGTACCATTATATTAAGATAGAACGTTGAAGAAGTAAAAATCATTCCTCACCCTAATCTAACATAATAATTTGCTTATTTAACAAGCCAACAGTCTTGCTGAAACCATAATATAAAAATGAAGGGATACCAAAGTTGGCATTTTACTGAATTCTTAGTAATACCAACAATATTGTAGGATTACAGTATATGACAAATAATAGATTATTGTATTTACAATTGCAATTCTGATTATTGTCACTAAGGCGATGTTAATCAATCAGCAGCGAATGTTTTAAATGCTAAACCAATAAAATTTAATTTCAGGTAATTTTTAGATAATCTGTGAATAGTAGGGGTGCAGATACTTCGGTAGAAGACTGGGCTGACTCTCGTAATAGGGGGTTTAGGATCGCATTTGTAGGTCTATTTTCTCTTGTTCTGGTCTTTGTAATATATTCTCATTTCACTTCTCCATCAGAAAGTCACTCAGTTATGGTTACACCATATTTAAGGAACCTTGCAACCGCTGTTTTGGTAATAACTTTTGGCTCGTTGTTGTCTATAGGCTATGGAACATATAGAATTGCTAAAGCAGAACAACAGAGAGTAGTTAATACAAATACTCTGTTATCTTATATTACAGCTGCCTTTTCTGATAGTAAATTTTGGAAAACATTGACAGTATCCGCAATAGGCTATGGAATTTTCTTCGGATTTTTATCTCAAATATTTATTTATAAATACGATATTTCCTTTGCACAGCAAGGTATCGCAATTCCATCTGTCATTATAACTCCATGCTGCAATATTATAGGCTATGTTCCGATGTTGGCTGCATACCTCACTGATCACTTTTTAGTTTTGTTAATACCGATCAATGTAATTTTGGTAGTTCTGGTATCCACATTAGTAGGATTCAATATCTCTTTGAATATTTATGCATTAAAATTGACAAAGAAAATACAAAACACCAAAAAGATTACCCTAGTCGGAAGCCTTGGAGCAACATGTGGACTGTTTATAGGTTGTCCTACATGCGCAGGTAGTTTAATTTCAGCACTCATTGGATTTAGTGTCGGAACTACAACAATAGCTGCAATTGCACCACTTCAAACTTTATTCATTTTACTAAGCATTCCAGCTTTGATAGCAGCACCATTTCTCATTGCGCGTGAAATTCGGACAAGGTCTGCCTGTACATTAAATCTAGGCTAGTATTTTTTTATTACTACTGTTGTTATTTTATCCTTTTCTTTGTTATTATGTTTTGTTCTATTGTAGGCAATGTTTTTGAAATACTATCTAAATACATTTGTACGTATGGCTCGACAATCCACATTCTTTCATTTTCATTTTCAAATAGATAACCATATCGTTGTGAGCTTCCAATTTTTTCACGTAATATAAGGAGCTCTAGATATTGTTTAGAAAT
>JBKPEX010000284.1:0-2484 GCA_046728625.1 Thermoproteota archaeon | reverse complement strand
AGACGTAACAAGAATTGAGAGCCAGACATTAATACTAAACAAAGAGCGGTTTAACATGCATGATTTGATATCATCCGTTACTGAAGATTACAAAGAAAGGAAAAAAAATGTCAATATCAAATTTATCTCCGACGGTTATAGTAATCTTGGTCCTGTTTTTGTTGAAGCAGATAAAGATAGAATAATCCAAGTTCTCTCCAATTTGTTAGATAATGCGATAAAGTTTACTAATCAAGGAGAAATATCAATAAACTTGTTTGCAAGGATTGATGATAAGAAAGCAGAGAAGAGCGGAAGGGTTATTGTAGTAAGTGTTACCGATACGGGGAGTGGCATAAATAGTGAAATTTTTAACAGGCTATTTACTAAATTTGCTACAAGGTCATATCAAGGTACCGGCCTGGGCTTGTTCATTTGCAAAAGTATTATAGAAGCACATGGTGGGAGAATATGGGCGCAGAATAATAATATGAATCAAGAAAGTGGAGGCGCTACTATTATGTTTAGTCTGCCAGCTGCAATCGAGACCGTGATGCAAGAATAGGTAACAGAGATGATTAAATATAGATAATAATAATAATAATAATAAGAAAATCCTGATCGTGGACGATGAACCTGATCTTACTAAAATTTGTACGTTGGCATTGGAGCATTACGGTTACAAAGTTGATGCATCTAACGACCCGCAAGAAGTATTATCAAAATATAAACCAGGTTTTTATGATTTGATTATTCTAGATATAAAAATGCCAAAGATGGATGGCTTTGAGCTATATCAGGAAATAAAAAAGAAAGACAACAATGCTAAGATCTGTTTTCTTACTGCCAGCGAGTTATATTATGAGGAATTTAGAAAAAAAGAATTCTGTGCATTAGATAAAGATCTGTTCATCCGAAAGCCAATAGACAATGAACAACTAGCAAAAGAAATAGGTAAAATGATTAAAACTAAGCCATGCTGAGTAATAATGGTTTTACTATACTGTTAGGTATGTCATACAACGCTACATAGGTGAAAAGTTTTTTCCGGGTATTTTCAAATTTCTGGTATCAGAAGAGAGTCAAAATTGTTCTTTTTTCATGCATCATGCAATAGATTTAGCTCTTGCTTTTCACAGAAGGAAAATAATGCTTGTAATTTGGACCACTTGCTTGGTTAACTTTATGCTGTTACTTACGAAACATAGTTTCAACTACAAACCTCGGTACATATTAAAGATTAGTATTAACATTCGCGCTTTTCGTAAGTAAAATAATTCTCCGAAGAGATGGATTAACGCAAAGACAAAAGTGATCTTTTTCATAGCGTCTCCCGGTTATATTGTTGCAATCTGCTATATCATTAGTCGGCTTATAGCGCTGTGGCCATCTTCCTTTATGCTATTGATTGCTGAAGATATAACTCTTAATTGCGTCTTTATTTTATTTGATTTGTAATTCTGTAGGTTGATATAGCGAGATTAGCTATGAAATATCACCATATTATTCTGTTGGTAAACCCTTACACACATGAATTAGATGTTCATAGGAAGATAACGGAACAATTTTCACTGCGTTAAATTTTGCCCAACTCGAGTCTGTCATAAAATTTTGAACTGAGTGAGCATCTTTCGCATCAAAAATCCAAGTAAATGTGTGTTCCAGAGCTGAATGGTATTGCTGTAGTAATTTGACATCACCTTTGGCAGCAATGTCCTTCAATTTATCATGTGCCTTTATTATGAGATTTCTATTTTCTATATTGTAAAGCGGACAACTTTCGGTTGTATGACTTCCGTATGCCCCGTAGAGACCCATTAGCGATTTAATGTGCAAGGGAGTTAATAATAATATTTTGGTTCGATGGTCGTTGATATTTTTTCGATGATTATGCTATCCCTTGCCCCTTAACGGGTATTCGTTTGGGCTATTTAATACGAAATGCTGTATTTAAGTCGCTCAAGTGGATAATATTATAATATTTAACATTGTGGGACCTTAAAATTTCATATTAGAATGCCTGGTCGTATGAGAAACCAAAATTGAGTATAATATATTCTGTTTATTTTCTTAAAACTCATTTCCGATGGCATCAACATAACGTTCTTTAAAGAGAAAACAAATAATTCGTTCGTTTATTTTTTATGAATGTTTATCTATCCCCGTGAGGTTCTAGATATACTTCGTCCAATTATAGTCTAGGAGTAATCCCTTTTTATATTTTTGAAATATCCTAGAATGAATCGTACAACAAGTATAGCGAAAATAAATGAAATCGATTGCCTCCAAAAGGCAATAGACCTGAAAAAAGCCTGTCCTAAAGAAGCGGAATAGTTTTTGTTTAAAACACAACAAACCTTTTAGTATCGTTAGACTGAATATGTCAAAAAAAGAAATCTTTACCAGATTCATCGATGTATTCGTCCTGTCTGTACTTCTTTTATTTATTTTAGCATATCAGTCATTGATCAGTTCGTTCCTGATTAGCAAGCAAATCGCTTGCAC
>JBKPEX010000137.1:0-2579 GCA_046728625.1 Thermoproteota archaeon | reverse complement strand
GTCTTAAGCATTATCATTAGATTATTAAAATATTTAGATCAAAGTATAGTTAATATGTTATATTTAGGATTTCATTTCAAACGTTCTGTTACGACACTTTACTAGATAGAATTGTAATTTGAAGCGAGTAAGGTGGCAGTTAACTTTGTTAATCATTATCTAAATAGTACATTATAAAACTAAAGGTACCTTGAAGCAGATATGATATAGGTGTTCAAATTAAATGCCATGTAAAAATATCTGTGAAAAGTATAAAGTTAGTAAAGATCGAAGGGGTAGTTATTATGCTGAAGGTAGCAAACGCTGCCAGGTATGTGAGATATATATTAGATGGAATGAATATAGATGTCCTTGCTGTAAATCTCCTCTGAGGACAAAATCACGTAGTTCTGCTAGTTAGCCTGTTTTTCGTAGACCTTTTTTATTTCTTATATCCTTACACGATGTGGCTATAGTTGTCTAGTGATGCAGGAGGATGATAATGTATGCGTAGCCATTTGGAGGAGGATATTTGTACTGTGACAGAGAAGATATTATAGATCCATGTATTACACCTTGGATTATCCTCACAGACCAATCTAGAAATATGATACTGTGTCTATGAAGACACATACTAATTGGGTATAAGTATAATTTTTCAATCAACTAGACAGATATACTAATAGAAAAATGTATAAGATTCCTTGCGAACATAACGGAGGCCCTTTGTTTGCAAGGACTTTTAAGATATATAAACTACCATGTTGAAGTAGGCTTTAATACATGACTTGGTTCAAAGATTCAAACGGACATCTTCTCGAATCCAAGAATACTATACATAGGCTTCTATTCTGTCCGTTGTGCCAGAAATTGATATCAAAGGTTGAATGCGAAAAATTAAGACAAAGTAGCAGAGATGGAAATCTGTATAAGGTTAGGCGTTATTATTATGATAAATCATCGAAAATGAAACGTGCGGAAAATAGAGAAGAAAGACAAGCAAGACGTTTAGCAGAAATGTCAAAGATTGAATTAAACAAAATCACAAAAAGGATGTTGCCCAAGGTATAAATTATATGTACATGCTAGCTAAATGAAACGAATTAAAAATTAATTCGAAGCTTGGAAACAACTATCGCAGGTTGTCGACTTTTTATAAATGCCGACATATGCTTATTGATGGACCCGTTAATACATTTACTTCAATTTTATATCAATTAATATTGACAGTTACCAGATATTTGATATAATCCTGATTCAAACTGAACCCAATTATCGATCCTGGATGACTTTATATCTACTTAGTCGATATGGGTGAAATTAAAGAAATGCGCGTAGTAGATAGTCGTCATCATATGAGGTTCAGACCTGTGAGACAATCTGATGTAAAAGATATTATTAAATTTTGCAGGAATACTTTCAGTTGGGGCGATTATATTCCTGACGTCCTGGAAAGATGGCGTACTGATCCAAATGGTAGATTGTTTCTTGCAGAGTATAAAAAAGGTTACCATGGCAAGGATACTGACGTCTCTACGGTCACAATAGGAATTTCACATGTCATCATATGTCATAAGAAAGAACTAGCATGGATAGAAGGTATTAGGATACATCCCAGGTACAGACGTATAAAAGCTGCTACAGGTCTGATAAAAAAAATGTTACGATATGCAAAGCAGCAAGGGATACCAGAGATATCAGCAATTGTAGGAATAGATAACGCTGCATCACAAAATTTACTTAAAGAAAATGGCTTTAAAGTGATATCACAGTGGAGCTACTATATTTGTAAAAAAAATAATAATCAAGCTATACTGAAGACAAGAGCAAGAGTCGCATCTCCAAAAGACGTCGATAATATATGGCATTATTTGAAAAATTCCAGGATTTATGGATTATCTGGAAGACGTTATGCTGACAGTTGGCGTTGGTACAGATTTGGTCGTAATGTATTAAAAAAGTTTGTTAGAGACAAAAGATTAATCGTAGCTGGCAGTGGAATAATTACTGGTGTTGTTGTACTTGACAAGAGTGGATATTGGGATAAAAGTAGTAATGTATTGCAGATAATTTATTTAGATTCACTATCCACAAGTTCCTTAGAAGATTTAGTTTCCTTCAGTTTAAATTTATTATATGTCGATTCAAGAGTCCATACTCACGCATCCAAATACAAGTGCCATTATAACGGCAATAGTTGCTTTGAAAGGTTACAAGTTCTCGCATATAAAACCGATCAGTTATCCTTAACGATGAAGAATTTTAATATCAAAGAATCAGAACAGTTTTTGTTATATCAAAAAAAATTAAAAATCTAGATTACTAGATGTATAGGGAGATTATTGTATATTAGATGAATTGTATCATGCTTGATGATTAGGGGGCCAATTGCAAGAAGGATGAGAGAGAAAAAAGGACAGATAATAGTGAAAAGTCACATAATACTTTCTCATAATCCAACGCTACCAATATAACCCTCTTTATTGTATGTGAAATTCTACATGTGAAAATACCTAATATCGTATTTGCTGGTTAAAAGAATAGCAATGCGATACAGAAGAGTCATAGCAACCAAGCATTGATTGTTTAAATTGAAAATG
>JBKPEX010000326.1:0-2128 GCA_046728625.1 Thermoproteota archaeon | reverse complement strand
AGATGGTCTAATTGAGACATCGCTTAGAATGGTATTTTCACGCATGAATCTTCCTGCAAAAGATCCAGCCCATAAGGCCGAAATAATTATACCTGAAATTAATAAAGCAGCACCTATAATCAAAATAATGTAGCCTCTTTGTAACATAGCCTTAAAGAAAGATGTCAATTAGGATATATAAAATAGACTAATGTACGATTGAAAATTAATTGAGATGATAATAAAATAAACTGGCTTTCAATAATAATCTGATTTATCAAATGAAAATAATCTTACTCGTCTTCTATTATAATTTGGATTAATTTGTAATTCTTCAGAGATAATTTAGACGCATCAGGGTATAGAGTGGATTATAGATGAATGCGAACAACATTGTTCAGTCAATATGAGAAAGAAGGATGTGGAGCGAGGAGTACAGCAAGAACATTTTGCAGTGATAATGCTACAAAAGCTCAAAATATAGTATCTAAGTACATTGCAAATCAAAGATTGGAAAGGAAGCACGGAAACAAACAGAAGAGAAAATGAGGAACACCATCATCAAGAAACTAGTAATATGGTCAACATCTTTCAGTAGAGCTTTCAAATTTTTGGGTCCCGGAGTAATAACGGGAGCATCTGACGACGACCCATCAGGAATAGCTACCTATTCACAAGCTGGAGCGCAGTTTGGCTTTGGAATGTTATGGCTAGCATTAATTCAATTTCCTATGATGAACATAGTGCAGGAAATGTGTGCCAGGATAGGTCTTGTAACGGGTGGTGGCTTGGCTTCAGTGATAAAGAAGAGATACTCAAGAAAGGTTGTTCTTCCACTTGCAGGACTTTTACTTATTGCAAATACGATAAATATAGGAGCTGATATTGGTGCTATGACTGCATCAGTCAGACTCGTCTTACCGCAATTACCTGTTGTTGTCACGACTCTTAGTTTTACTGCATTTATTCTTATCTCAGAAATTTTGGTGCCTTATATTAAATATGCAAAAATACTAAACTATTTTACACTATCTCTTTTTGCATATATTTTGGCTGCTATTATTGTAGGAGGCAATTTAGATCAATTATTGATTTCAACTATAGTTCCACACATTGAACTTACTCCTGCATTTGCAACGATATTTGTAGCTATCTTTGGTACTACAATATCTCCTTACTTATTTTTCTGGCAGGCTTCAGAAGAAGCAGAAGAAGATGTTGTAAAACGCAAGATAAAGGAGATAGGAATAGGCAAGCCAATGATTTCAAAGAAGGAAATTAGGTTAATGAGAGAAGATACTGCCGTAGGTATGGCATTTTCGCAAATAGTCATGTGGGCTATAATAACAACAACTGCCGGAACGCTTCACGCCCATAATATTACAGACATACAAACTGCAGATCAGGCTGCAAAGGCGTTAGAACCGTTGGTAAAGACATTTCCACATGCAGGAGAAATATCAAGAAAGATTTTTGCTCTTGGCATAATTGGTACTGGACTGTTAACTATACCTATTTTAGCTGGATCATCTGCCTATGCTCTATCAGATGTATTTGGATGGAAAGAGGGACTAAGTAAAAAATTCAATCAAGCTAGAAGGTTTTATCTGGTAATTGTTGTCTCTACATTAATAGGATTAGGGATAAACTTTACAAATATAGATCCAATTGAAGCATTAGTATTTACTGCCGTTATTAATGGTGTTGTAGCAGTACCTATTCTCTTTGCAATTATGAAGATAGCAAATGATAAGACTATACTCAAAGATAATACTAATGGACTAGGATCTAATGTCATCGGATGGTTAACTTTAGTTATAATGGGAATCTCTGTCATCATTATGTTTGTTACCTGGGGTAAACACTAATGATGATAATAGTAATGATATTACATTCCCATTAGGTCAATAATATTATCCATAACGTTACATTATTATTCTATAATCTTTTTTTCGCTATGCTTAAAAGTGTAAAGCAGCTAAGAATAAAATGTATATAGGATATATGACTACAACCATTAGCCAAATAATGAGCAAAAGGCTAGAAACCATCGAAGCAATGGCTTCTGCTCAAGAAGCAGCAAAGAAAATGAAAGATAAGAACGTGAGTTCGTTGGTAGTAGTTGATGAAACTGGCACACCACAGGGCC
>JBKPEX010000238.1:0-4107 GCA_046728625.1 Thermoproteota archaeon | reverse complement strand
GCAAGTGCGTTATTGACTGCCGTAGTAGAAGCCAACGCTGCGATGGACAGTAACATACCAATTAGTAACAGGGTTGATCTATCTGTCATTTTATATGTCAAGAATGCTTAACAGGAAATATAAAAAACCTTATACTTCTTTAACAGGGATTAATGTAATTAGTAGATAATCCAAATAAAAAATAAATATTATAAGAAACATGTATTTAATATGAAGTTTAATTTGACAAGAAATATATATTATCATAATATGAGCCTTTTAAACAAATTACAATTTTAATATCTGTACACATAAGCGGACATATTCAATAAAATCATTAACTTAAGGTTACATAACTTAGGTAGATTTTTAAGTACGCATGAAGCAACTGGAATGAAATAAGGAATTGGCTTCTACATACTCAATTGATATAATTGAAAAGACAAACGAAAGGATGAGTATGAAGTTTAATAACGTTCCCAGAGTATATGTAAATGCATTAAGAAGGATATCCATAAGCGAGGTTCCTACACTAGCCATAGATGATGTAGTAATCTTAGAAAATTCTTCTGTAATGCATGATGAGGCAGTGGCCCATAGGATGGGTTTTATCCCTCTACAAACGGATCTAAACAGATTCGTAATGCCACATGATTGTGACTGCAAGAGTACATTGGGTTGTTCAAGGTGTAGAGTATTGATTGTTCTGGATTCTGAAGCGGATGACAAAACTAAAATGGTTACTTCAGGCGAGCTTTTGTCTGAGGACGATCAGGTGAAGCCAACTAGCAAAGATATTCCTATTATCGTTTTGGCTCCCGGACAGAAGCTAAAATTCGAAGCTTATGCTAGGCTTGGAGTAGGAAAGGATCATGCAAAATGGCAACCTACTTCTGCAGCTGTTGTTAAGGACGGAGGCGAGAAAAACGAATCAATACTTATAATTGAGACGAATGGTGCACTAACTGCAGAAGAAACGGTACTGACAGCAATGAGTAAGCTCAGTTTAAAATTAAAAAACTTTAACAAAATAATTCAATCACTTGAAACACCAAAGAAGGTATAGGTGTATTTTTATTTGGGCTTAAAGTAATCAATTTAGTATAGAACAATGTCTGCTTATACTCTAGCATACGAACCGATATGGACTTTGCGAACTGCATATAAAAAAAATAGGTCTAGAATTTGGAAGGACCTAGAAAACAGGCTTATGACTTCAAGATCAAATAGAAGAGAGGTTAATATTAACAAACTTGCAAATTTTACTAAAGATGGCGAAATAGTCGTTATTCCTGGTAAACTTCTAGGATCTGGATCTATAGGTCACAAGTTATCCGTTTATGCACTCTCAATTTCTGAACAGGCAGCTACAAAGATAACACAGGCTGGAGGAAGATTTATTACTCTTGAGGATTTGATTCGTGAATATCCTGAGGGTAAAGGAGTGCGTATCATTGGTTAGCAAGCAAGATGATCAACAAATAGTAGTTGATGCGACAAACTGCATTGCCGGTAGAATGTGCAGTAAAGTCTCGAAACTATTGCTTAGCGGGAAGAGAGTTAGTATCGTAAATGCGGACAAAGCCATGCTGTCTGGAGACAGGTATATGACGATTAAAGAGTATAAAGAGCATTTAGAAATCAACTCCGTGACAAATCCAATTCATGGCCCGTTTCATCCTAGAAGACCGGACACTGTCTTGACTAAGATGGTAAGAGGCATGATACCATTGCGTAAACCCAGCGGTGTAAAAGCTTTCAAACACTTACGGGTGTATATAGGCATTCCCAAAGAATTAAGTAGCAAGGAGAAACAATCTTTCGATGATGCAAAAATTACAAAAAGCCCATCCAACTATATGACTATGGGTGATATATCAAAAGAGATTGGTTGGAAAACGGTAGAAGAGGGAGAAAATACAATATGAGCAAAATAGACCTTTATCCCGGTCAAAGAAAATCTTGTCGAGCAGTTGCGATCATTTCGAAAGGAAATGGTAAAGTGAGAGTAAATAATATTCCAGCAGAGCTAGTATCTCCTGAAGTTGCAAAGGAGTTGGTCTTGATTCCTTTAAATCTTATAGGCGAATTGAGAAATAGAATAGATATCACTGTAAAAGTACAAGGTGGAGGATTCATGGGACAAGCTTTTGCTAGCGCGGTTGCGATATCTAGAGCCTTGACCGGTCAGGGAAAGGGAGGAAGGGAACCGAGAGATCATCCATTAACCAAGAATCTTCGGGAGGAAATTAAAAAGAAAATTACCGAATACGACAGACATCTTCTGGCAGGAGATCCGAGGCAGACTGAATCAAAGAAGTTCGGTGGCCCTGGAGCAAGACGTAGAAAACAGAAATCGTACCGCTGAATTTGCATACTCTTGTGGTATTGCTATAGGCGGGCAATTTTGCACTTGAGGTTGGACGATAGAAAACAATTAATTTACGCGCTATTTAGTTTCTCGTCGCGATGGGGTAAAATATAATATTCTGTTAATTTCCTTCCATAACAGCGTCCGCACAGATTGCCTGTCATATTCCACTGTAACATTGGTTTATATCTAAATGTAAGTTTACTTCTGCACACAATGCATACAAAGTCATCCCTCCCGCCCATTTGTGATCTGTTTTTCTACGAGATGCTAAGATAAAAGTTCTGTTAATCTTAGAAGCAAGGTGTCATTACCTAAAGTCTAATTAAACTGCCTATAGCAGAGACTATCATCCAAGTCCATACCTAATCAATAATCAGCTTCTTTATCGGTTCGAGAGAGGCTTCTAATGACTCTGAATAATTTGTTACAATTATCCCTCAAATCCTGTAGTTACAAAGTCCAAAAGAATTTTGGCTACAAGAAAAATTACAACAAGAACAACCAACCACAATGATGACCTCAGATGTTCGCAACAATCCTGATCTGTTTTTCAAATCTATGGATAACAGAGATGTCTTGTAACAATCAAATCTGAGGAATTGAACCACATCTAAAAATCTATTGTTAGTGGATAACATGGTAAAGTTTTTAATGTCATCCCAAGATTGTCTTCTGTACACATTATGAAGGCTTCTGACATTGTCACGGATAATTTAGTCTCTTTATCCATTGATGATACAGTCGCAAAAGCCATAAACGTGATGTACCAAAACAAAATGAACCAAATTCCAATAATCAATAGCGACACAGGAAAGTACGCCGGTATGATATTTGCAAAGGAATTCCTCAATACCAATGCAATGCCTGATTCAAAAATAAAGAGCTTTGTTACTAACACAGCTGTTCTAGACGGCGAGGATAGTGTAGAAAAATGTGCAAAGATGATCATAACGTCGGGCAATCGTGCATTACCCATTGTTGGAAATGAAAGATTATCGGGTATCGTAAGCGATATAGATCTAGTGGTTGCTTCAGATCCTGGTCATGTTATAATAGATCAGGTCATGTCTGGCGCCGTTGTAATTGAATCAGATAATACCGTAGGCAATGCTTTGTCCAAAATGCGCAGATATAATATTTCACGACTCCCAGTAATCTGTGCTAACGGTATACTCATAGGCATTATCAATATCCTCGATATAGCAAAGCTTATCGCTACACCAAGAGAAAGAGCAAGTAAATCTCCGGGTATAGGAACTATGGCAACTATTAGGAATATCAAAACTAAGGAAATTATGAGGAGGCCAATATCTGTAGAAACAGGTACCCGTCTAAATAGCATTATAGAGAATTTTAGAACAAGCGATGAGATTGTCGTAGTAGGAAATAAAAGGCCAATAGGCATAGTTACTCCAAAAGATGTGCTAGAATCAATACTTCCTAAACAGTCTGAAACGTCCATTCATATTGCTCACATAGAGGATCAAGATGCACGAAGAGAAATCGCATCCGAGATGACCTCATTTCTAAAAAAAATCCACAACAGGGTAGAAAACATACAAAACGTAATTATTTATGTCGACAAACACAAAACTAGTAAATATTCGGTAAGGGCTAGATTAATCACTGGTAAAGGCATAACTGACGCAAAGGCAGTAGGCTATGATGTGATGACTGCATCGAGAAAAGCTATATCAAAACTTGACAGAAGGATAAGATCTGAGCACAGTCAGAAGATAAGGGATAGACAACAT
>JBKPEX010000061.1:0-1720 GCA_046728625.1 Thermoproteota archaeon | reverse complement strand
TAATAAGCTTCCGCATTCATTGCATATGCATTCGATCCATCCATCAGAGATGGATGGCGTAGAAGGTCAGGGTGGATCCATCCTTCCTGGTCATAGTTATACATACAAATTTGTAGCGCAGCCCTATGGAGTTTATCCCTACCATTGTCATATGTCGCCTGTTGATCAACATATCAATAATGGGTTATATGGTATGATGATAATAGACCCAAAAATACATCGGCCGCATATGAAGGAAATGGCAATGTTAATGAATGGCTATGATCTTGATTACGAAAAAGAAGGAAAAGGGTCTGGTAAAATACCAACGCCAGAAGAAGCCAAATCTGGAAAGCTACCTGAAGAAAAGGATCATACCAATGAAGTATATACAGTCAATGGAAAGGCATTTGATTATATGGATAACCCAATTACATTAGAGTCTGGAAAACCATATCGCATATATCTAGTGAACATGCTTCAATTCGATTTGATAAACACATTTCATATTCACGGAACGCTTTTCCACTATTTCCCCTCTGGGACATCAAAAACTTCTGATTATACAAATGATATTGTGACTATGAGTGAAGCTGATAGAGGTATACTAGAATTCAAGTTTGACTATCCTGGTAGGTATATGTTCCATGCCCATAAAGCTGAATTTGCTGACCTAGGATGGATGGGATTTTTTGATGTAAAAAAATAAGGCTTCTCCAGCCCCAACTTTCCAATAGAGCAAGAAAAGCATAATGAGTATCATTCTTAAAGCTAAACACGTAGTTCATATCTAAATATCCAGAATTCTAGTTTAGGCGAAAAAATTCACATTATCCTCATGCATCGATCTAAAATCACAAATCGATCTCTAATTATTACTATGGGTAGAAAATATCACTTATTTACAACCTTTTAGTGTGGATCGGTTAGCGATATCACAATAGTCTCTGTTCTAAGGATTATTATACTTTGAATCTATCGTCGACGTGGTGGCGAAGTCAAGTATAACAACACTAAGAAAGTCGCCGCACAAGTAATCATCTAAAGGTATGTCAGGTCGAGATCTTTATTGCGTAGGGGGATCGAAGATTTCTAAAGTTGTAAGTAATAAATGAATAATAATAATAATAATGTTATTTCAAAAAATTCAAAACTTATAGATTGATTATCTATGGTTCATTATGAATTAGTCTACATGCATGCCTTTTTTATGCTTGATACAAAACTACTTACATTCTTAAGCATTTCTTCCTTGTATTTGTTCTTATTGATATCTTCTAGAGTAGCATGACTTTTAATTATTTTTATAATTGCACTTGCAATTATTATTGCATCTGCCCCTGCTCTAATCATGAATTTAACATGTGATGGGTTACTAATTCCAAATCCTACCGCCAGTGGAATTGAAGGGCCCAAAATTCGCTTTGTATTCTTTACATATTTTGCAGTATAATTCTCAAATGATTGACGAACACCAGTAGTGCCATATACTGACACTAAATAAAGAAATCCGCTAGATTTAGAAGCTATAAACCGTAATCTATTTTCATTTGTATTAGGGGTTACTAAAAAGATTGTCGCAAGGTTAAGTTTTGATGCCTCTTTAATATATTTCTCCGATTCTTCAATAGGCATATCAGGTAATATAAAACCATCAATTCCTGACTGCCTTGCTTCTGTCATGAATTTGCTAATTCCTGCTTTAATTAGGATATTTGAGTAACTCATTATAATTATGGGT
>JBKPEX010000115.1:0-2775 GCA_046728625.1 Thermoproteota archaeon | reverse complement strand
GTCAAGAGTAAGCCTAAATCAAATAATCATGGAAATAATGATGGAGAGAAAATAAAGATCACTCATGATCACAAGAAGAGCGCTGATAAAAGCCTGATAATAAGCCAAAAGAAGACTCATAAAAAATAAATAAGATTGATTGTTAAGGCTCGCATAATTTTCTTTTAGATAAAATGCAAGCGCAGGTATGTAGCAGTAGAATGGCATATCGCCGAATCTTGCTGTATCAATATTTATAGCGAACTCAATGTCTCTGCAGATTTAATGAAGTGTGCCGTAGACGATGGAAGAGAAGCCGTAGCTATTAATAACATCGACAGGTATTGTAATGAGCATTATCAAATTTACGATATGCTCAAAAGGTTATACCCGGGGGATTTCATGTCTTGGCGAGAGTATCTAAGTAAAGTCTTAGACACTAATTACAATGCACCTTGGAAAATATCGTTAATAGATACTAGCAATGGAACTCCACTGGATATTGTAGCTCGTGTCGCAAGGGCAGAATTGAAAATGAGTACATAAGATTGCTTTCATTAGTAAATCTCATCCATCCTCCTATAGCCGTTATCATGCATACATCATCATCGTATCATCATTCTCAGGATTATCAAAGTCAAATAACATAACAGCTTTTTCTTCATCTCCATCTCCATAGTTCTGAGTTACTGTTATAGGCTTTAATCCTCTCGACCTTGATAGGTCTGACAGATGAGTAACTTCGTCTCTCATATCAATAATATCAGCTATCCATTTCTTATTATGTTCGATAGTTTCGGCCAATTGACATACCCATTCTCTGAACTTTGTTTGGAACGTTCCCTCACCAGCTCTAATGCTTTTAGCGCACTTATTTCTTTGTCTTTTATTTCAAGCATTATATCAAAATTCAGACCTTCAGTTTGTTTTAAGAAGTTTTTGAATAAATTAGGATCAATTGTTACTGTGTGTTTTCCTTTTCTCACCCTAAGGTGGTTGTCATCACTGATTTTTCCTATGTCTTGGCTACTATAGTCCACCATTGGGAGACCATCATTGTTATTTTTCCATGTGGACATTGCTTTCTGAAGAGGATCTCGTACTAACCCTTCTTCCATCTTTGATTCTTTTGGATTTCTTCCAAAGCATTCATGGTGAAGGTTATCAAAAATAACTGGTATACCTGTCTGTTGATTAATGTAAAAGCAATCTTTTATATTATAAAGATGGTCATCATTTTCTACAACAAGCCTATTCTTAATAGAATGGTCAATCAACTGTATGTTGTTGTATGCTTTGATGAATCTGTCCATTGCTTCTGGCTTATTTCTATAAACACCTCCTACATGTATCTGCACTTTTGCTGTCCCATCAAGACGCATTGTATCTAAAATCCTACAATGATATCTTAATTCATTAATGCTATTCTCCAATATCTTATCGTTAGGGGAGTTAAGAACAACGAATTGATCAGGATGCATAGATATACGTATGTTGTGTCTTTTAATGTAATCACCAATCTGTTCGAATTCCGATTGAAAAAATTTGTACCACCCAAATTTGCAAATTGGATGCGAGGCAAAAGGAACTAGGTCCGAGCTAATTCTAAAAAATAATAGATTGTTTTTCACATTATATTCTAGAATTTGATACAAACGAATTAGGTTGTCTTTAACAGTTTGAATTAGCTTGCTTTCGGAATAATATGCTAATCTAAAAGTAGAAGAAGCAGTCCGAGGAATACTTTTATTGATACAAGGATACCCTATATTCATGGTAATCTATTTTGGCTTCTCAAGGAAATGGATCTATTTTAAATGTATATGTTCAACGCTTTGATGCAATCTATATTATAGTAGGTGTGATTGGGAAATTACATTACATAGCTTGATAAGATACAGATTATTGTAAACTGTCAAACAAAAAGAAAGATAGTTCGACTTATTTGTTCTGCCAGATTCCAATTGTATTTCTCTGTGGATCTTCCAATACAGCATAATATCCATCCGATATTTCCTGTCTATCTTTTACAACTCTTGCCCCTAGTTGTTTTGCTTTGGTTATGTAATCTTCTAGTGAGTCCACGTTGACAAACTGTGTTGATACTTGTTGTGGGCTTTCTTTTTGCGCTAAAGCTCCACTAATTCCAGCATTTTTTATCATAAAGTAACCTTGTGTTTGACCTTGTTGAAAATCCCAGCCAAATAGTGACGAATAAAAGCTTTTCAAGCCATCTACATCATCGGCAGGTATTTCAAAATGGCCTATTTCATGTCTGATGCCATTTTTATTCTTTGACACAATATCCACCTGATTTCCTATCCTTTGATTTTCTATACTTGAGCGGATTCTAACTTTTGCTTTACTGTCTGTGCTGCTTGTTCAAGTGCTTGTCTTATCTTGTTATCTGCTTGGCTACCTGATAGTATATTTGCAATTTTACCAGTTGTTGGTAACTCAAAATCAATTGAATGTTTTACATTTGTACTATTAGTCCCATTTCCCTGAAATTCCTGTAGACTATCCCACTTCTTAAACGGCCCCTGGATTTGTCTTGTTAGTAACCTTCTATTCTGTTCCTTATCTACTACCTGTAATCGCATTTCTTGTTCCTTTCCCATGTATTGACCTTTTACTCTCATCTCTGAGCCTTCTTCATTTTTTGAACCTGATATATCTTCAGATTCTTTAACTATATCTTGTGGCCATGCTTCTTGTATGTTGTTTGGATCCGTATAGTATTCATACACTCTTTCTAGAGGCGCATTGATTTCTGTTTGATATTGAACTTTTGTC
>JBKPEX010000293.1:0-5052 GCA_046728625.1 Thermoproteota archaeon | reverse complement strand
ACCACCATGCCATTTCATGTCTACCTCTTCTGTTGGATGGACATGCAAGAACTCTTTGAGATCACTACTTATAATAACACTATGGCCCCCAGCAGCCATCAGAGGTTCCAAATTAGTTAATCTTCTCTTCCAGCAAACCTTCTTTTTATTGATTCTATTCTGCCTGCGTATCTCTTCTTGTAGGCAGACATGCATTCTGTACAACAGAAAAATCGTTCATAGTTTGCAAATCTGTAAACATGAGGACTAGAGTAAATAGGACCTCTACACAATTTACAGGTCAGTTTTATTTTCAACCCCTTTTTTATTTTAAATTTGCTATTCTCTTCTCGATTTAGTCGCTTATTATTAGTATTTGATTCACCTTGATTTTCTATTACTTTAGAGTCCCCAACGTGGTCATTCTGTTGTTTATCAACTTCCGGTTTGAGAATATTTTCGTCCTCTATTAAGGTAGAGTCAAAAACTGGAGACACGGATTTTATAAACCCAACATTAACTAGCCTAGTAAATCTTGCCTTAACTGTGGGAGTTGTAATTCCAGTCTCACGTGAGATTTCACGAAATGATTTACGGCCATCTTTAAGTAATGATGTCAGAATAGATACATCATAATCATCTAGTTGAAGTGGCATATAGTTCTTTATTACCATTTATTTTGCAATATGCATTATTATATATTTTACAATTGTAAAGGTCTACAGTTATACATGTGTATTTTGTATAAGAGGTAATAAAGAAGGAAGGAAAAAGAAGATGGCAAAAGATCCTGTTTGTGGAATGTTTGTAGAAGAAAGACCAGAATCTATCAGGTATAGCAAAAATGGAAGAGAATACTACTTTTGCAGTAAGCAATGTTTAGATGAATTTACACAACCTGAAAAAGAATTACGAAAGTTAAAGGTACATGTTGCTATAAGTATAGCTCTTACAATACCTATAGTAATTTTTAGCCTACCTCATATGTTACCTGCACAATTTGGTGCTTTATTTCCTATGAGTATGATGCATTATAGTAATTACATAATGCTGGCGTTAGCTACACTCTTACAATTCTGGATTGGATGGAGATTTTACAGAGGATTGTGGGATGGAATTAAAGCAAAGGCATCTAACATGGATACACTTATTGCAGTAGGAACGAGCGCTGCTTATCTATATAGTGCAACTGTTACGTTAATCCCAAGCCACTTCCCATTTACTTCGGTATACTTTGAAACTGCAGCCGTTATTATCACATTAATACTCATTGGAAGACTACTTGAGACAAGAACTAAGGAAAAAGCTTCTGATGCTGTAAGAAAACTATTGGATCTTCAACCAAAAACGGCCAAGATTTTGAAACAAACAGAAAGTGGAGATATACAAGAGCATGACATTCCAGTAGAACAAATACAAGAAGGGAATATTATGATTATACGGCCAGGAGAAAGGATACCAACTGATGGAAAGATAATAGAGGGGTCATCCTCTATTGATGAATCAACTGTAACCGGTGAAAGTATCCCTATAGATAAGAAAAGTGGAGATGAGGTAATTGGCGCTACAATTAACAAGAGCGGATTATTAAAAGTTAAGGCTACTAAAATAGGTCAAGACACAGTTCTTTCTCAAATTATTACGTTAGTTGAAGAAGCAAGAACTGGAAAGGCACAAATGCAAAGGCTAGTAGACCAAGTTGCAAAATATTTCGTACCAGGAATTTTAACAATTGCTGTAGGAGTAGGACTTGGATGGTACTTTATTGGTGAAATAGGAATAACATTTTCACTTTTGGCATTTGTGTCTGTAATAATAATTGCATGCCCTTGTGCTCTTGGTATAGCGACGCCAGCAGCATTGATGATGGGTGCTGGAAAAGGAGCTGAAAATGGTATACTGTTTAAGGGAGGAGAACAGTTGGAAATAGCGAAGAAGGTAAAGACGATAGTATTTGACAAAACTGGGACCTTGACAAAAGGTAAACCAGAAGTAACCGATATGATAGATTTGTCTAGAATAGGTGAAAATGAATTACTTAGACTTGCTGCAATTGCAGAATCTGGATCTGAACATCCCTTGGGTCAAGCAGTAGTTAACAACGCAAGAGAAAAAGGCATCATGGTCTCAAGTCCCAATTCATTTGAAGCTATTTCTGGAAATGGTCTTAAAGCAAGGCATCTAGATCACACAATATTTATCGGAAATCGAAAATTAATGGATGAAAATGATATTGCAGTCACCGAAAACATAGATATGACTCTCAAAGTGTTCGAAACTCAAGGAAAAACAGCAACTCTTGTTGCGATTGATAATAAAGTCGCAGGGATAATTGCACTTGCTGATACAATAAAAGACAATGCAAAGGAGGCAATTGATTCACTGAAGTACATGGGAATAGAAGTAATCATGCTTACTGGAGACAATGAAAGTACTGCTAAAGCAGTTGCATCTAAACTCGGAATCACCAGAGTAATAGCACAAGTATTGCCACAAGAAAAAGAAAGGGCAATCTACAAGTTAAAGAAAGAAGAAAAGAAAATTGTTGCCATGGTCGGAGACGGAATTAATGATGCACCAGCGTTAGCAAGAGCTAATTTAGGAATTGCCATAGGTTCAGGTACTGACGTTGCCAAAGAGACTGGTGGTATCATATTAATAAAAGATGATATAAGAGACGTAGTCACAGCACTTGATTTGGGAAAGAGGACAGTATCCAAGATAAAACAGAATCTATTCTGGGCCTTTGCATATAATACCGGTTTGATACCGATAGCAGCCGGGGTTCTAGTACCGTTTCTTGGTGTAGGAGTATTTGGATGGCTTCCTATGGTCGCTGGTTTAGCAATGGCAATGAGTTCTATAACAGTAGTAGCAAATTCAATATTGCTTGGAAGATACAAACCTAGATTTGCAACTATAAGGCCAAAGAGAGAGAAAATCTACACAAACGAGGATTTGAAACAAGCCTATTCTTTACAGCCTAATACTAAATAATAATAGTCCCATAGAATGAACAAGTTAGAGATATGTAATGATGATACCTAATGCAGTAATAGCATCTACTCATTGCTACCTATAGAATTTGCATTGGCCATTATAAATTAGGGTGGCGGCTGTCTATGAAGATAAATTAGTTATATGGCACTACTTAGTTTTGAAATTATTTCCTGACGTGGTGCGGATGACTCTAAATAAATACAAAGATACATCTCATTATTTTCTTTCAGCGGTGTTACAGCAAGCTTCATGTAATTATCTATCTCAATTAACTCGAAATGAATTTCGTCCACTGCTATTGCGTCATCAATAGAACACCTTCTTTTATTTACAATGGGAATCAGATAATTCAAAAAGAAATGATAACTTCCATGGTAACGATCAGTTACACAATATCGTTTTAATACAGAGTGGAAGCCTTTTTTATGTGTGCCAACGATCAGTTTTCCATTAATATCAATAACCGCTACGAACTTTACAGCTTTACTAGCAAATAATGTGGTGATGCATATTTCATGGAGGAAATCTTTTTCTTCCATTAAACGTCATAGATACAGTTAGACATAATATTAATCATTTCGTTATAAACCTGGTCTAACCTTAATAAGTTTTTAAATAATTTGGAATAAATATGAGAATAGGATTACGAAGTTGTATTTTTTATAGCGATATAATGTTCTGGAAGATATCATTTTATTTATAAAGCCAGCACCTAGTGTAACCTGTTTCAGTTTTGATTTCAGGTGGATCCTGCTTGCAAATATCCATAGCATGGGGGCAGCGTGCATAAAAACGACAGCCGGGAATAGAATTTATTAGACTTGGGGGAGTTCCTTTGATAAAAGATATTTGCTTCTTGTCGGAATTTAACAGGGGAATGGCAGAAATTAAAGCTTTTGTGTAAGGATGCCTTGGATTTTTATATATTTCCGTAGCATCCCCGAATTCCACTAATTGACCCGCGTACATTATTCCTATTTTATCGGCAATTTCCGAAATAATAGATAAATCATGTGTTATTAGAATTATCGTCATACGATTTTGCTTTTTCAAGGTCTTAAGTAAATTGATTATTTGAGCCTGAACAAGAACATCTAATGCGGTAGTTGGTTCATCTGCAATAATGACATCTGGTGTAAGTAGTAGAGACATTGCTATAATTACGCGCTGTTTCATTCCCCCACTTAATTCGTGAGGATATTTTTTTGCTATAGAGGCATCCAACCTAACTTCTTTTAAGGCATGAATAATTTTTTCTTCTATATTACTCTTAATGCCATGGTGAACCATAATTTCTCTCATTTGATCTGCTACCGTATACACAGGATCAAGCGAATTCATGGCTCCTTGAAAAATCATGGCAATTTTTTTCCACCGTATTGTTTTATCAAAAGCAGAATTAGAAAGCTTTACAATATTAATACCATCTAAAATAATATCGCCTGCTACTATTTTTCCTGGAGACTGTATTGTACGCAAAAGAGCAGCACCGAGACTGCTTTTACCACAACCAGATTCTCCGGCTATGCCAACGGATTCATCTTCTTTTATTGAGAAGCTAATATCATCAACAGCTTTTACAGTTCCTTTGTTTGTAAAATAATATGCTTTGAGTCCAATTATCGAAAGTTTTTTTTTATTTAATGCAGCGTCGTTAATTGCAGAAGTATCTGATGCCATTGACTCTATTTTATTTACAATTCATGAATATATAATGTTATGAAAAAGTGATCAATATATTATCATATGTTGGGGACAGTATTATTTCTCATTATTGTTATACGGTATGGAACTAGCAATATACATTCAAGAAATAACATTAGAAAAATCCTCCAATAGACTTTACCATTCCCGTGTCAATCGAAGTTAACTCAGTAAAGTTGATACTCATCGCTGAGCATTGAAGGTTACAACAGCTCATGTTATATAATGGAGACTTGCAGATATTACTTCAGTTTATGAAAAGTGATTACAATAATTGAAAGCCCCAATTTGTGCTTTTGATGCTAAAACTGGAATCTTATGTGCGAAGTGTGAATCCAAGATAAAATCAGGAAATCTTACATATGCAGA